>CAIYBQ010000336.1 GCA_903924445.1 uncultured Armatimonadota bacterium
CTGTAGCAATGTGTGGCTTACCCATTTCAATGGTAGTTTCTAAGCTCTTTGCTTCGATGTTTGAGAATCAGTCTAGTCCGGTCATGATTCGGCTGTTCAACGTTTTTGGAGCGACGCAGCGACGGTCTTTTTTTCTTTATCGCTTCGCATCTAAATTTGGATTGATCTTAAGCGAGTTACGTCAGTCTAACTCACTCGACTTTTCGGACCAAGCAGGTCCCAGCGATTGCCATAGAGATCCTGAAAGACGATGACTTTGCCATACGGCTCCGTCCGCGCTTCGCCTTCGAATACAACCCCATTACGCTGCATGTGCGAGAACATTTCGCCGAAATCAGTCACGGTCAGAAAGAAGCCAACCCGGCCACCGGTTTGATTGCCAATCGCTGCGATTTGCGTATCACCCACTGCCTTTGCTAGGAGCAATGCGGCGCCGTTTCCCGGGTTTGCGATCCGGACCCACCGCTTTCCGCCGCCGAGGGGCGTGTCTTCCAGAAGCGTAAATCGCAGGCACTTTGTAAACCACGCGATGGCATCATCGTAGTCCCGCACAACCAGCGTAATGAGAGTGAGTCCGGTTGACGATGTTACATGAGCGGCGGCCGAATCCGGCATCAGGCGATGATGTCCATAATCGGCATTCCGTGATATGGCTTTTTCGGGTCGGTCGAGAGGCGGACACCTGCGTATTCAGGCCCGAGGTAGCTAGCGCCATGGGTCCACGCACCGCCGCCGCAGTCGCCTGTAGGAGTTCCCAAAACGACAAATTCCGGGAGGTTTTCATTCAGCGTCCCAAGGCCGTAGGAGGCCCAGCAGAATGGTCTAGGTGAAATCAGCATGGTTCAGGAGTGCAATGGTTCATAATATTTGCAGGAGTTACGTGGCAGTGGAAATGATTTTGTGGATGTAACGTGCCACACCAATTATCTCCACGTATTGGGGTGTCGTATTGTCCATTCATTCGAACCGAAACCCACTGAAGGCAGCCCATTGAGTGTTACCCGGATGAGGTTCCCACAGGTTGATTAGGTGGAGGTTGTGAACACCGGAAACCTTCTGTTTCAATTGCAGCACCGTGTTTATGGGTGTGTCGGCGGACGGGACAACGAGTACGCCGAGCAGCGGGCCATCGGGGGCATCCAATCGCACCTCCACCTTCTTTCCACCGGGAAAGCCAGACCAGGTATGACATTGCGCTTTGAGCAGTGTGACTCCCGTGCCAAAGTCCAGGCGTTGATAGCCGACGCTTACGGGACCATTCTCCGTACGAGTCAGCCGCAGGGTTCCGCCTTCCTGGTCAACGACACCTTTGCTGAATGAAAAGTTGATGGGATCAACCGGTTTTGTCGCAAGGCGGGGCGGATCCAACTGAACATTTCCCCCGTTACCCACCGGATAGAGGCACGCCATCGGAATCCTCTCACGATCGATTGAAAACGACTCCCAGTTTAGACTGCACTCCGGGTTCTCGGCAGTGGTGCTCAGGTCGAGACGAATGGAATAGCGTTTGCCCGCCTGCAGCCGGATTGGTTCTGTCACCCATGAACTGCGGATCTGATTGTACCAACTGTCTATGACTTGCTGTCCGTTCAGCCACAGTCGAACTCGCCCCGGTGCGTAGACACTGAAGGAGAAATCCTCGGTCAAAGGCGCTTCGACTTCGCCGACCCAACGGGCGGAAAAGTTCGTTTTCTGACCAAGCCCGTCTGGGCCATCGGTCCACACACCCGCCTGCATTTGATACCAGTCACGTCGAATGAACCAGACCTGCCGCTCGATGCGCTCCAGTGCGGGCGTCCCTTTCAGGTCGGGATTGCTGAAGTAAATGCCCTTCAACCCGGTGCCCACACGTTTGGCGGCGACGGCAGGCGACGTCAGATGGATTTTGATTTTCTGTCGCTCCCATCCACTCCACCCAGTGATGCGGTAAACCGGAATGCATTGCCAGCCATTGGCGAACCAATAGACCTCACCCTTATATTCGACGATTTTGCCGGGGATCTCGTGGTCGAAATTGAGGATCGAATCATCCTTGCCCGGCGCACTTCTGAACCAGTGGTAAAACACCTCGGACAAACCGTCAGCCGCGCGGTGGTCCAGAAAATCACCGGCGTAGAGGCCGTCTTCTGTCCAGGCAGTGGCCGGCCGAACGGAGCGGTCACACACGACGACGGTATTACGAATATAACCTACCAAGCCGGTAGCTTCATGGAACTCGCCCGGCGGACTGGGATTCACCGTGTCCATCGTATTTCTAACAGAGTGACGCCCCGTGATCCAGGACGGCTTGCCATCAGGTCCCAACCTAACCAAGCGCACTTTGCCGATCCGGTTTGTCGGAAAGTAAGGGCCATGCTCATCGCGGGAGGAGGTCAAGGTGGCATAGATATCGCCCCCGTGTTCCAGAAATCCCGTTACCTGATAGCCCGTTCGCCTTGGAGTAGGGATACTGCCGACGTTCTCCCATGTCGTCGGGTATTCAGGTACGGAGCCAATCCATTGTTTTGGAGCCAGGCGTTTGATATCGACTCGCGAACCTGCGTCGGACTCGCTCTCGCCATAGCCAAACATGCTGAACCCCTGACCACTGGAGGCCTGTACCTTGGGGCCGGTCGGCATCCGATTCTTGAAGAAGGCGATTTCTTTGCCCTGTACGGCTCCGTCTTGGTTGCTGTCGTGCCAGAGAAACCCTGCCGCTTTGTCCGCTGCAGCAGCGGGACCCGCAAGTTCAATGGCGCGCTGAAGTGCGCTGCCTCCATGGGCGCCGACGACGACAGGAATCAGCCGGCCCTTCTCATGGATGGCAACCGTGGGAGGCGAGGACTGGAACACCAGATATTGTCTTCCGTCGTGATAACGCACCGCCGCCGGTGATTTGTATCCACCGATTTCCTCGGCCACCAATCCGTCCGCCATGCCTGTGAGTTTATAGGTTTCAAGAACCTTCCACGTGCCAGCCGCGTAGTCAATCGACGCCAGAACTACGTTCCCATCCTGCGAGTTATACCAGACGCGCGTCGGATCCTGGGGATCGATTGCCGGTACGGTGAAGAAGCCGGTCGGTCCAAACCATTCGTGAATTATGCTGCCTTGACCATCCAGGTGGGCTACCCGGCGTGGTGCGCCGAAAGGCTCAGCGACATAAAAACCACCCATGCCATCGGCTACAATGGAAGTGACGCCCCGGAAGTCCGTGGCGACGTAGATTCCGTCCTTGCGTCCGCCTTCGCGACCATACGCGCGGATCAGTGTTCCGTCGGACGAGAACCGTTTGATGCGATCCGAGGGGGAGCCTTCCACCACGAGCAGATCATTCGTCTTTGGGTCAACGGTTAGCCGGCGGGGATTGGTCAGTCCGGTCACAACCGTGCGGCGCGTGCCATCGGCTTTCACTTCAAGCACGTGTCCTTCGGAAATGACTAACACGCGGCTGTCGGGTGCGACCACCACACCACGTGGGGCAGGCATGGTTACCTCAGCGGTGGTTTTTCCCTTATTATCAATCCAACGAATCACATTCTGTAGGTGGTGGCTTACCACGATCACATCACCCCAGCCTGCCAAGTCAATGGTATTTTCGGTGTACACATAGCCGCCAGTGCCGAACAGCTGGGTCTCATCGCGTGGGACATCCTTATGCTTTAAATCCCACGTTTCAATGAGTTTCCCCGAAGTGGGATCGGCGATCATGGCCCTGCCGTTATGCTGCAGGAAGATCAGTCGGCCGCCGGCCACCGCCATCGCGATCGCACCCTGAGCCGGTTGGAATTGATCGCGTTCCCACCACCTTTGTTTTCCATCGAGAGACTGCTTGAGAAGATTCGGGACGAACTCGGGTGTGTGGCCGGCGATGTAAAGCGAGTCTCCGTCAATAGTGAGTGCCGAAACGCCACCATGACTGCCTGCCCATTGCCTACCGGAACGCTGATAGGCCGGATCGGTAAGCGGCATCCCCGGATTGATTCCGAGGGCTGTAATGTACTTGGCGGTGAAACCTGGGGTTCGCAGCACGCGCACGGTATAGTTGCCCGGTGCAGAGGGGGCTCCGTCACGATCAAGCCCATCCCACTCGACTGAATGCTTACCGGCGGTCAGCTTTCTGCCATAAAGCAACGGGCGAATCATCTTGCCATTGGCATCATAAACCGACGCAGATACGAAACCACTTGTCTTGATTTCATACGGGATCACGATAGCGTTTGCAGGGAGCCTATGGGTGCCGTTTGTACCCAACACCGCTCTCTGGATGGCGCGGTCAGGAGTCATGGTATGAGACTTGCTGGCAGGCAGGCTGATATTCACTCCCGCCCTCAGGTGCAACTGCGAATAGATTTGCTTTGGGGCGTCGACATTGACAACCTGCTGTTTCAGGCTGGGGCTACTAAAGATCTTCGAGATGTGGCCTGACTTGGCAGCAGTAGGCTTGGAAAGTGGTAGCTGTTCGTTTTGAGCCGCCTGGCACAAACAGGTAATGTACGTTGCAAGGGCAAAGGAGGCTATCAATACTCTCAGCTTGGCTAGCCTATCTAATCCGCCGCCGGGAATTTTCACTGCGGTTTCTCCAACCTTGTTCAACAATTTGATGTGTCATTTGTCTCTAGGTGCTCGTTAGGAGACCGGTTTGTCACCAAAACGAACGGATGGTTGTATGATACCGGCCCGGGTGGATGTGTTCGAGCAGCCAGTCTGTTACCTCCTGAGCATCCTGAACGGTCGCTTCCCGGA
Source organism: uncultured Armatimonadota bacterium (assembly GCA_903924445.1). GTDB lineage: Bacteria > Armatimonadota > Armatimonadia > Armatimonadales > Armatimonadaceae > CAIRTT01. The sequence goes on from CAIYBQ010000336.1 coordinate 4,726, forward strand.
ACCCCAGGAGCTGCCGGATCTGGGCTCTATGTCGGTGCATGATGCCTCTATTCCACTCGATGTTGACGAAGCGCTCCGTAAGGACATTTAGTTGGCGAGCGAGATGGACCAGCACGACGGCTGGCACTACGATTCGATCGGCCAGGAATTGCCCCTCATACCGCACCTACTTGAGCAGCAGAGCTAATCAGATAGCGTTGGCAACCGTTCCTGTCGTTGAGTGCCAGATTACGCTCTTGAGGAGAGATCACCCAGTGTTGGAGCAGTTCGTCTGTTTGACAGACCAGTTTCATGACGGAACTCCAGAGAAAAATCGAAACTGGAGGACACTTTCTGTGCACCCTCCCGCTTCTTCCTCTGGCGCCTCCCTGATGAAAATTTGTCTACGGTCCGTGGCGTCTGGTGACAGCGATGCTGGGAACACCCCCAGAAGCGAAAATCGCAGGCAATTTGTAAACCACGCGATGGCATCATCGTAGTCCCGCACAACCAGCGTGACTAGTGCGAGTCCGGTTGACGATGTACCTTCATCGGCGGGCAAATCCGACATCAGGCGATGATGTCCATAATCGGCATTCCGTGGTCTAGTGCCAGGCGTTTACGCCTGGGGATCTCAAGCTGATGTGAATCCAGCCCAAGCTGGTGCATCACGGTTGCGTGGATATCCGTAATGTAATGTGGGTTCTCGATTGCGTGGAAGCCAAGCGCATCCGTGGCGCCGTGCTGCACATCGCCCTTTATCCCGCCGCCGGCAAGCCACGCGCAGAAGCCTTCCGGATGGTGATCACGCCCACTGTCCTGAGCCCCGGGTGAGCGGCCAAACTCGGTTCCAAAGACGACAAGGGTGTCATCCAGCATCCCGCGGCGCTTCAGGTCTTTAAGCAAGCCTGCAATCGGTTTGTCGACTTGCGCGGCGAGATCGGTATGGTTTTGGTCCATCCCGTACAGCGCCTTCGTCTCCGCGGACTCTTTCTCAAAGCCAAGTGTTTCGGGGATGGAGGTTTGCATCTGGAAGGCTAGTTCATAGGCCTTGATGCATGCGCGAATGTCTTTTTCGCTAGGGTAGTCAATCCCGCTAATGCGGTTGAGGCGACCAAGTAGAGCGTTTTGCAGAATGTACCGGAGGCATGTGCACAGGATTGGTTTTCTAGGTGTGTTAGGTGATGTCGCCGCGTGGAAACCAGGTCCGCTCGCTCAGCGGCACAGACTGAAAATTCCGCTTCACACTTGCAAAAGAAAAACAAAAAAAACTCCCGGATGCCTGCTCGTCTCATCGCATGGAAACCACATGCACGGCGGCACCGGAAGTCAATCCCTAACCGTTAGACTTAGTAATCTATCGGTTTAACATCAGGGCTCTGAAACAATACCGAGATGACACCCGTCATCATCGCTTCCAGATCCTTAAGTAGGTTCAGCATCTTCACTCTCTCCTTTCCAATTACTTGCCAGCTATGGCAGGTGGAATTCGACAGTGAATTAGCTTCCAAGTAGTCGTACCGCAAGATGCGAGCGCGGGTTCCCGCAGCTAGTCTCTTGGTGGTGGATAGTTCAAATTACATAACGAAACAGCACGCAGCAGCTCAATGGTGAAATGCCTGGCGCGGGCTTATGTAATTTCATCTGCAACAACCGCAGTGAATGGCATGGAGGTTGCTTTTTAGAAAGACATCCACGGGTTCGGTCAAATATTCCGGCAGACCGGACCCGTGGCTCCCCGCTAAGCTTAGGCTCTATGCCCTAGCAGTTTTACTTCGCCGTTAGAGGTCTGGCATCACCCTGATGTACATCGTCACAGGCGGAGCAGGCACCCTCTGACCTCTGGAGAAAAAGAATAAACTCTCCCCCTCTCCCCTAAACACTCGCGCTGGATATCACCAACGCTTTGAGACATCCACACCGCCCGCGGTATTCTAAACACCGGAGGCATCACCCTGATGTATATCGTCACCGGCGGAGCAGGCTTCATCGGAAGCGCAATGGTATGGCAGCTGAACCAGCTTGGAATCACCGACATCCTCGTCGTTGACCACCTCGCCACATCCGAAAAGTGGAAAAACCTCGTTCCGCTCAAGTACCGTGACTACATCGACCGGGATGAGTTTGCCAGCAAAATCCGCAACCGCTCCATCGGCCACATCGATGCCATCATCCACCTCGGGGCCTGTTCCGCAACCACGGAACGCGATGCCGATTACCTGATGGACAACAACGCTAAATGGACGGTAGAGCTTGCGACGTGGGCCGTCGAGCGCGAAAGCCGGTTCATCTACGCCAGCAGCGCGGCCACTTACGGGGATGGCGCCCAGGGCTTTGATGACACAGCCGACCCCTATAGCCTCCGGCCGCTCAATATGTATGGCTACTCAAAGCACCTCTCCGATGTCCGCCTCCACGAGGCCGGCCTCCTCGAGCACGTTGCAGGCATCAAATTCTTCAATGTCTACGGCCCAAATGAGTACCACAAAGGAACTATGGCAAGCGTCGTGCTGCACTCGCACCGCCGGATTCGCGAAGAAGGCGCCATCTCGCTCTTCAAATCCTACAAACCTGAATACGCGGATGGTGCACAGGTCCGCGATTTCATCTACGTAAAG
>CAIYBQ010000337.1 GCA_903924445.1 uncultured Armatimonadota bacterium
ACCCTTCTCAGTGGGTAGCAATGCTGCTCCGGTCTTTACGGTGCCCGACGTCATCTACCTACATTTTGACAGCGGCGAGCGCGTATCCAAAATCGATGCCTTGGAACGCGCGGTGTCACGCCTTGTTGGAAACGCTTCAGTTAAGGCGCTGATTGTCTACGATGCCGCCGTTGGGACAGACATCGACTCGGCACCCGATGTCGCCATGGCGCGTAAAGTGCTGGGAAAGTAGACTACCAACGTGGCTAAAGGCAAACTCTACGTCCTTTCAGGACCATCCGGCGTCGGCAAAGACACCGTCCTTTCAGCTCTCAGCAACATCGACACGGACTTCGCAATCTGCATCACCGCAACGACGCGCGGGATGCGCACGGGAGAAGTCGAAGGTAGCCCCTACACCTTTCTAACGCGAACCGAATTCGAAGACAGAATAGCCGCTGGAGACTTTCTCGAGTTCGCAGAAGTCAACGGTGGCAACCTCTACGGCACTCCAAAGTCCTGGGTGGACCAAACACTCGCTTCTGGAACCGATGCCATCCTCAAAATCGATGTTCAAGGCGGAAAGTCCATTCGCTCCCTCGTCCCGGATGCGATTCTCGTGTTTTTGGCTCCACCATCTCTCGATGAGCTGGAAGTAAGACTGAGAAGTCGTGGAACCGAAACCGAAGACGCGATTCACGTCCGCCTTGAGGATGCACGAACAGAAATTGCAGCATCACTGGGATACGACTACATCGTTGTCAACGATGACATCGCAACCGCAGCAGACCGCTTGCGGTGTATTTTGGTGGCTGAGAGGTGCCGTCGATGAACGGGTTAAAGATTGCCATCGCGACCGGCCCGAGTGGGTTTGTCACGGTGAATTCGATTTTGGAAGCATCCAAAGCATCAGGAACATCACGGCTGGACTGGCTGGAGCTTGGCCTTGCGGCTGCGGAAGCCGATGAGACTCTCCACGATGTTGGTGTTGGTGGGATGCCGGATGCGCTTGGCCGGATGTCGCTGGATGCAGCCATTATGGATGGCCCGACGCATCGCGCAGGTGCCGTCGCAGGGCTCCTCGGCTTCCGAAGCCCTATCGCGGTCGCCCGACGTGTCATGGATTGCACACCGCATGTGATGTTAGTTGGCGAGGGAGCGAAGCGATTCGCCGAAGCGCAAGGCTTCACCGATGAAGGTGCCCTCCTAACAGACTATTCCAGAGAGCGCTACGAAGCGTTTCTCAGAGGGGAAGTTGACCTCGAAGCAACCGGCGATCAGCACATCGATGGCGGTGACACCGTTGGCGCTATCGTGATGGACACCGACAACCAGCTTGCCTGTGGGACATCCACCAGTGGACTAGCGTTCAAAATGCCTGGCCGCGTCGGCGACTCTCCCATTATCGGCGGTGGCCTCTATGTCGAACAAGGCATCGGGAGCGCGGTCTGCCTCGGGATGGGTGAGCAAATGATGCAGGTTGGGATGGCGATGCGCACGGTGATGAAGCTGGCGCAGGGGCTGCCCCCGCAAGCAGCGGCTGAAGCGGCGATGCGGGACATGATTCGCCTGCGCCCAAGCTGCCTTGGGACAACCTGCCTTGTGATTGCGTTGAACCAAGCTGGTGATGCAGGCGGAGCGCGAACTAAAGAACATCCAGACTTCCATTACTGGCAGGCAACACAAAGTGGGGTCATTAAGATTGAGGCTCCCGTGATGGGTGATTAGGCGAAAAACGTGACCAGTGGCCGCTACGTAGATGTCATTGTTCAGGTAGAGGTTCCAAACCTCCGCCAGCCATTTACGTATGCGGTTCCCGACCGCCTCGATGAGCCTAATCCGCTGCAAAGTGGTGATTGTGTCGTTGTTCCGTTTGGCCGTCAGGTGATGCTTGGTTATGTCGTTCAGCGCCGGGACGCGCTGCCGGATGGAGTGTCTGAGAAGGCTGTCCGGGATGTTCTTGAGCGGGTTGTTGGCGATGCTGCAAATGTTCCCGATTCCGTAATGCGAACTGCGCGCTGGGTGGCCCGGGAATATGTTGCGGACCTCGCGATGTCGATCCGAACCGCTATTCCGCAGCTACAAAGTGCGCGCATCGAACAGTATTACGCCTGGACGGGGCGTCGGTCCGTTGAATCACTGGCAGCAAATCAGCAAGATTTCGCAAGCTTCCTTATCAGGACGAAAACGCCGCAGACACTAAAAGATGCCTCGGATGCATTGCAAGTAACCGTTGATCGGGTATCGGTCAATGCCCTCATCCGAATCGGTGCGATTGAGCGGAATTACCAAATCCTTCCTCCAAAAGTCACTGCGCGTTCGGTGATGTGCGTTACGCTTGCGGTGACCCCGGATGTCGCAT
>CAIYBQ010000338.1 GCA_903924445.1 uncultured Armatimonadota bacterium
CTCATCTCCTATAACAGACATATCTTGGGTTAGCGGCTTGATCCCGGACCAAATACGGACATGTCGTTTTGCCTGTTCATCATACCGAACAACGGGCATTTGAAAACGTAACTGCTAAGCGCTAAATGTTGCGCTTGTAGCCGCAAACGCGCACTTCCAACAAAAGGCGGGATGAGAATATGTAGCTCATCACCCACCTGCATCGCAAAAACAGCGCTGTCGTTCAGCTGAACTGAGGCATTCTTCCAGCGCTCGGATGTAACAAGCTTAAGCACCCGTAGGCGATTCGAACCGCTCGACACATCAATCGAAACCAGATTCAGGGATGCATCGACAACGCTTGTAACTCGCAAACCATCTGCGGCCAAAAGCCCAATATCAGCCCCAGAGCGAAGCCTACTTGTGGCACGCTGCCCACTGTTTGATACGTAGGCATCGAGCAACATGTCTGATGCCGAACCGGATAGCGCCGATGAAGGCATGTTGGTCAAGACTGCGTTTTGCGCGCCCGATGCCATATCAAATGTCCCATTTTCATCCAAGCGCTCTGGCAGCAACTTTGGTGACAACATTGATGTCTGTACTGCAAACTTGGCCAATGCATCGTGACTGTATGCCGACCAAGAGTGAGACATAAATGCAACCGCTGCATCTTCGACTTCACCCGGCGTCAACCCAGTTGGCGAGTTTTGAAGCGCGATCGAAAGAGCAGCAGCCACATCACCTGCTTCACGCGGATTCATCGATTGAAAGCCATCATCCGACCTGCCAACAGATCCCCAAAGCCAGTCCGTGCGAACCGGGACCGCCGCTACCAAAGCTTTCAGGGATCCCAAGAGGTTTGCATCACTTACCGCATCACCAATGTGGGCAACAAATGCGTGGTCAACCAATACAACACGTGCGAGCGCGACAACATCATCGAGGTCGCGCTTTTGCTTCTCCACACCACTTCTTGGCAGCTGTAGGTGAACTCCAGTAATCGGCTCCGATGTGTCCAACATCGCAACTTTCCCACGGCGCACCCGATAGGTTCGAATCAGATTTGTACGAACCGAACTCGGGAGACGCTCAGCCGCCTGCAGCCACGGATATAGACTCCAGACACTGACCGATGGCGCAGTGGTCGGCGGGGATGCAACGAGCCTTCCAGATGGGATTGCGATGTCTTCTCCGTACAGGGCCGGAACAGCTGGAGATGGCACTGGAAGACTTACTCTTGATGTCTTTGCTGCGACATACGTGTACGGACCGTAGCGGGTGCGAATCTCCGTTCGTACCAGAGGGCCATTTACACGAGCAGGAAACCCATCCAGCATTGCAAGAGCAAGTAAAGGTGAAATAGGGGCATAAGGTGTATTCCAGGTCTGTGTCGTCGCGATCTCTGTTTCCGACTTTTCATTAGAAATGGCTTGAAGCACTGGAATCGGCGCATCCCCCCAATCGGAAACCGCTTTCCATGCAGCATTCAAGGATGAGACTGGACGTAGCCCTGTTGGAGTCGTGAAGACAACCTCTCCAAGCGGCGTCGGTGACTCAACCGTAAGACCATCCCCCGTAAACCAAGCCTTGGTCCCTGCACTTCGCGGAACCTTGATTAAAAGTGGAACGGCTGGATAGCGGTCACCGGGAATGACAAGCAACCATCCCTGTTTAAGCCGTGTTGGATCCAGCCCTACCCGAACAGACTTTCCAGCGCGATTTGAAAACCGAAGGACGAGCTGTTTTCCGAAGGTGGCGGAGAATCCAGGGTAGACCAATGTGTAGCGGATGATGCTTGGGGCTCCTGCCCCCCCGCCTTCAATGGCTAGAATTTTCTCAGTTGGGTTGATGGAGCGAACGACGGCTGAAAGGGGAGCTTTCGGATCCCCCCAGCGGATGTTTAGCTCAGGGTTGGTCCCGAGGAGCGCAAAACCCCGCGGATGGACATTGGTTGTCAGCAGTCCATCTTCATGAAACCGACCGAAACGCCCATATGCCTGATCAGCCAGCGCCGGGTTTATCAGCTGCAGCGCGATTAACACCAAGAGAACAACTTTTTTCACGATAGGCGCATTGTAGGTTATCCGCAGGGCCATCGGTAAACGATGCACACGCTACACTACGTAATTGTGAAATACCGCTATCGTCTACAGGACCGTAACGCACACCTCATTGTCCCGATGCGGGCTGGTGGCCAGCTCACCGCGCATCCGAGGTCTCCTGAGATGTCTATCCCGCTGGCAACCGTGACATCAGCAAGGAACACTGTTCGCTTACAGCCCGGTCTTGGCTTTACCGTTACCTCTATTACGAAAACGAACATCATCCTGACATCCGAGGCTTCTGCTGGCAGCGCATTCCGTGTCGCATCGCAGGCTTTTCGCGATGATGATGACTTACCAACGATTCTGACCAGTGAGCCCGCCGGGCTTGGGATTGTGACATCTGGTTTAGTGCGTATCGGAATGACCGCCGAGGTCATCAATTCTCAAAATGGTATGGGCGACAAGCTGATGGCGCTTCGCATCGAGATCACCACACCAATAGTTAGTGACAGTGCAATCGTGTTTGAGAACATCCCGGATGGCAATATAACCCTCCGCCAGGATGGTAAACCGGACAAAGTCCTCGGGAAGGTCGTTCGTAGTGCATCAGGTACGGGGAGAATCGATGGCACAGAAGGCATTGGTGCGGGAAGTCTTGCTGGAATATCCAGAAAATCACTGATTGTTTCGTCATCGCCAGACACTGCCCCGCCTCCGAGCAGGTTTGCAGAGCGCCGGGGAGGCATTGAGATCACGACCACTCTGGATGCACAGCCATCATCGCTTGTGATTAAAGCAGAGCTGAATCAAAGCGTCCTCGCGGGATTTGGATTTGCGGGTAAGTCGCATATCGCAGATGTTCAACGTGAGAATGGCGATTGGGAACGTTTTCCATCCGTGGTCGGTCACCGCGCAGACACATTTGTGCGTCCGCATCCAAAAGGCCAGGTAATCGCAATCCGAATCCGGCCATCGACCGGAACATCAATCGCCCAGTCTATACAGGCCGCCGCACTTCAGTGTGAAAAAGCATCCCTGGCGGAAGCAAAGCAGCGAAAGCTGCC
>CAIYBQ010000339.1 GCA_903924445.1 uncultured Armatimonadota bacterium
ATGCACACGCCTACAAAGCTGGTTTAAAACCAGTGACTGCAACCTGGATGCCTTGAAGATGTTATGCAATGTCAAGACGACAGGGAGCCCGGTCAGCATCCCGGCAAGCGCAAGAGCCGGCAAGACTGTGATCCCATGCCCGTGGATGACATCGGGTTTAGATGCCCTCACCAACCGTGCGATGCGCACTGCTGTCAGCAGACTCTGCCGGATGGAAAATGCGTTATTCGGGAGAACATGACAGGTGCCAGACCAGCGTGATGCGACACGCGCACAGGTTTCGGCACTTGCGGCAACCTCAGCATGAGAATCATTATTTGTCAATAATGCACAAAGACTACTTACAATGCCGCCGGCACTTGGCCTGACAACATGTAGCACCCGTGGATTCACTCGGGACGTGCTGCCAACCACGCGATGACATCGGTGAGCGTCTCCTGCGTAATCGTATGCCCAATTTCATACTCGCCGTACGTTACATTTTCAGGATTTTGCTTCAAACACCAGTCTCGCAGCGCCCGTCCTTCGCTGATTGGTACAACACTGTCATCGATGCCGTGGTGGATCAGTGTTCGCGGTAGTCGAACATCCGCAGGGATTTCATCGAGCATGAGCGGAACCCGCAGACCACTGAGCAGGACGATTTCACTGGCAAGTCCCGGATGTGTCATCGCAGTCACAAGCGCCATCGCAGCCCCTTGGCTGAAGCCGATAATGGTAACGCGGTCACGATCTACGTTAAGAGCCGTAAGGACATCCACCAGCTGGCGAGCAATCCGATCTCGCGAGTGCGGAGCAACGGTTTGATCAACCTGAATTCGAGTGCCATCCCAGCTCAGTGGGTACCAGCACCAGCCATCCCCGTAGCTGATCGGCGCGCGCAGCGCAATATGCCTGGCATTCGGGTCGATGTAGTGTGACAAACCGAGCAGGTCTTCCTCATTGGCACCCGCTCCATGAAGATAGACATAGGTTCGATGTGCGGGATTTGATCCCGCATCCGGCTCCACAACTTTGACAACCAACCCCGGAATCGCAGCATCTGACATCCAAGGGAGGCCTAATTCGGCATTTTGCATGCTGAAAGTTTACTCGCTCCGTTTGATACGCGCATTGGTGGTGACATTTACAGGATGGATGCGCTTGCGGTGTAATGCAGGTATGCCATCCGTTCTTTCCGTGCTGATTGCAGCGACTGCTGTAAATTTTGGTGCTGTCGTCCAACCGCCAGCATCTCTGCGTCCAAAGGCACAGGCCAGTGCAACATCGCTGACCACCATTCGCCTTGCAATCGATGCAACCAAACAGCGTGACTTCAAGCGTGCAGAGCGTCTATATCTCAGCGTGCTGGCGAAGGAACCAAAAAACGTTGCGGCGCAAGCCAATCTTGGGCTTGTGTATGAGCAGCTTGGGCGTATCCCCGATGCCATTGCCGCCCTTCGGAAAGCGGCTACTCTTGAACCGGACCAACCGGAGTTCTCTGGGCAAGTGGCTTTGATTGCGCTGAAGGCGAATCGATTTGCCGATGCTATCCAGGATGCCCGAGCAGCCCTCCGCATTGCTCCAAACCACCGGCCAGCCTTGCTTGCACTTGGCGCCGCGCTCCTTGCGCAACAAAAACCCATCGATGCAATCCCGCCACTAAAACTGCTTTATGAAACAGGCCGCGGGACAGATCCAGAGTCTGCCATCCGCTATGCCATTGCGCTTTCATCCACCGGCCAGCTCCAGCAAGCGCTCACCGTTGTCCGTGCTCAGGTTGGAAAGTCGCCTAAGGTCGCAGCCCTGCAGGTGATGCGTGGCGATATCTCCGGTCAGCTTGGCTTTGACAAAAAGGACAAAGACCTGCTGACTGAGGCGCGAAATGCGTATCTGGCGGCTTATAAGCTCAGCCCAGCGATGACGCGAGCGGGTGTGAATGCCGGTTTGTCAGCGGAAATGGCCGGCGCTCCACTCGATGCCAAGGCTTTGTATCAACAGGTATTAAAAAAGGCACCGAACATCGCGGCAGCACGCCATGGACTTGGGCGATGTCTGCTCCAAGACCCAACCTTGAGCGAGATCGAGCGAATCCGTCAGGCACGTATCGAGCTGGAAAAAGCGGTCGCGCTAGAGCCGAAGCAGCCTGAGTATCTGACAACCCTTGCGTACAGCTATCTGTATCCAGCTGCGCCCGAATTCACAAAAGCGGCACAGACATTCAAAGCAGCGCTGTCCCTTCGACCGGATGATGTCCGTGCGCGGATGGGCTTTATCGATGCATTGTGGCGCAGCGACCAACGCGATGCAGCGGTCGTCCAACAAGTTAGCCTCGTCAAGTCCATTCCGAGTGACTGGGATGCGGCCCACCGTTTGGCTGCGATGTACCAAACCCTTGGCAAGCGCCAGGCGTATCTGGACCAGCTGGGATCAATGGATACGGCATTTCCTAGAGATGTACGGGCTGCCAAGGAACTCGGTATCGCCCTTGAACAGGATGGTCAGTTTGACAAGGCCGTGAATGTTCTTGGGAATGCCATGAAGCGTGTTCCGGCAGATGCGGATATGCACGTGACGCTCGGCCTTGTGCTTGAAAAGCAGGGAAAGCAAAACGATGCCAAGGCGCAATATGTCGCAGCCATCGGGCTGGACCCTAAGCTTGTGCCCGCGAATCAGGCGCTCCTGTCTCTTCTTGACCGTGATGCTGCGCCGGATGCCGGGCTAGCTCAGCGTCGAAAATGGCTGGCGGCTGATCCGACATCCAACGATGCACGCTGGTCGCTCATCCAGCAGCTGATTCGCCTCAAAAACGATGATGAGGCTCTCGTTGAGATTGCAAAATTGACGCTGCGTGCTGGAGATTCGATGCGTAGTACGTATCGCTTTGCAGCGGCGGGTCTTTATGAGCAGCGGGATCGCTGGCCGGATGCCGTGAAGGACCTTCAGACGATTTGGAGCACAGAGCCATCCGATAGCCTGGCGCAGCGCCTGGCGTATGCTCTCGAGCGTAATGGCCAAGCTCCAGATGCCGAGCGTCTTCTCAAAACACAGCTTACTAAAGCCAAGGAAAAGGGTCAGCTGACGCTTGCGATCGCAGGGCTTTATGAGCGGACCAAGCGCTTTGGAGAAGCATCCACGATTTACGAGGACATCATCACAGCAGACCCCGGCATCAAGGTCGCCTTTGATGGCCTTGCGCGGACCCGAAAGGCTGCGGGTGAGCCTGCTAAGCTGGTCGAGTTCATCCGGACACTAATTCTTGGCCCAGCCACTGCTCCTCCCCCAGCGCTGGTCGTCTCAACCGAGCGCGCATTGTTTGAGCAAAACCTAAGTGCTGAATGGACAGCCTTGATCGCCGCTGCAGCGGAGAAGTTCAAGCTGGATAGTGGCATCCAAAAGACGTATGCGAGAAACCTGACGCGCCCCGGGTCGACGCCAGAGCAAAAGCGGCTGGCAGTTACCGTGCTGACAGCGGCTGCAGTGACGGCGCCACAGGATGACGACGTTTGGTTTCAGCTCGGACGTTTACAGCAGGAGTTAGGGGATAAGCCAGCTGCAATCAAGGCTTATCGGGAAGCCGTGAAGCGAAAGCCTAATGGTCCGGCGCGTAGCGCTCTGCTTGCGCTTGGAGAAAAAGTCGACTAAGCCCGGAAAGCACCTGCATCCAGTACAATCGCGGTTATGAAAACCACTGCCCTGAAAATGCTCCGTGTTACCGCAGCGCTCTCGTTGGTCCTCTCACTTTCCCTGATGGCGGGGCACAGTCAGGCACAGAACGCAGGTACGGGTCCGATCTTTGTGGATGGACAGGCGCAGGTTGTGCCGGCATTCAATACATCGGCGGACTGGGTACGCGAACACCTCTGGGTTGAAACAGAGTTCGACTCTGACATGAATGGCAAGCTAGACCGGGTCCACGTGGATGTCACGCGCCAGAAGCAAACGGCGACATCGGGACTCAAGGTGCCTGTCATTTACGAGTCCAGCCCCTACTTTGCGGGAACAGCCAGCGGCAATTCTATTTTGTGGGATGTCCGCCACGAGCTCGGTGCGGTTCCTCCTGTGCGTGGTGGTCATCCACAGGTTAAATTTGAACCCAA
>CAIYBQ010000340.1 GCA_903924445.1 uncultured Armatimonadota bacterium
CATCCTCGGTAGTCGGCGGCATTGCGCTCCTTCGGAACGCTGCAATGGGTGTGGCTGCTGCGCGGCTTGGGCTTGAGGATAGCTATGTCGAGGCTTTGGTGTCCGGCGATGGTGAACAATGGCGCGAAGACCATAGTGAGCAGCGTGAGGCCGTATGCAAGTCAGACTACGGCCGGTATCTCAGAATATTGGCATCGGAAGCCATGCTGCGCGGCGCGGCGGCAGAGCTGCAGCAGATGGCCACCCCGGAGTCAATCGGTGGTACGCCTGATGAGTTGCTTCCAACATTTCCCGATATTGATGTAACAGCGGTTGCGACAATCGTTCATCAAATTTATGACAAACTAGACAACGGTGAAGTTGAGGGATTGGCTATTGGTTTAATGGAATCATCCAAGCGACACCTGTGTGCAGCATATCTGGCCGCAGGTCGCGACTTAGTACGACGTGATCTTTATCCAGCGGTGATTGAGATCGCTGAGCGCCTTGTTCAGTCGGAGCCGTGCACATCAGCGACGATACGCGATGCGATAATGGCTGGCGAGCGGCACAGTCGTTAATAAGTCGCCCTTGTTCGATTCAATAATCGCTGCAAGGTAGTTCCAGGGAAATCTAACTTATAGTCACGTAGCTTCCGGCTGTAGTCTTCAGACCGGGTAGCGTCGCCGTATACAGCACCAACTTCATCCGCAATATCGTCAACACGAGTCAGGCTTACCGGGTTGCGATCTGATTGATTTGTCGTTCCACCGCTAAGAATCATTTCAGTGACCGTTGTAAATGCGTAACCTCTGCTGCGAAGGGCAGCTACGGTGCCGGCTAAACTGTCAATGGTCGTTTGTAACCCGCTGTGCAAAAGGATAACGCCACCAGGGTTGATGTCACGGAGAATCAGGCGTGTGATCTCAGTTGCTGATCGTCCTCGCTTGTAGTCGGCGGGATCGCATGTCCAGAGAACATTGACGTAGCCATTTGCTGCCAGTCGGCGCGACAGAGCAGGGGAGTACTCTCCTCCAGGCGGGCGAATCAAGCGTGAACTACCGCCGATAATCATGCGCATTGTGGCATCAGTCCGCGCAAACGTAGCCAAGATCTCAGACGTTGGTAAGCAGGGAAGACGTATGTGGTTATACGTGTGATTCCCAACTTCATGGCCATCCAAGATCATTCTCGTTACCAGATCTGGATGAAATCGCATACGCTTTCCGACAAGAAAGAATGTTGCTTTTACATCAAGCCTATTCAGCTCATCCAGCAGGCGGCTGGTCATGACTGGATGCGGTCCATCATCAAATGTGATGGCGATCCGCGGCTGAAGCCAATTCCCTTCAACAATCTCTGAGACACGAAGTTTCCGTTGCCGATCAATCATCTGCCGACTCGCAGACAGCAGTCTAGTGTCCAACACCCATCCTCACAATTGAGACGTTCATATCTGATGGTACATTGTAGCCATGATGCTGGGGCGACTTCTACATCCGACATTGGTAACCATGATGTGGTTCATTTCCAATCCTTCCGGGCTCGGTTTTCTTGATACACATTCAGAAAATGTGCAGGTTGACCCTGTTTCGAAGTCAGCTGTGTGGTCCGTCAACGATCGTGGACAGCTGATCTGGGATGGGGCTCCGGTGAGCCTTATTGGTAACAGATGGTTACCTCAGTCCCTTACCCTCGGTACAGACGAAAGTTTCGCTGCCGATGAGAAGTACCTCGATGCCGTTGCCAAAAAGGGAAACAGCGCAGTTCTGTTACAGCTTCCTCAGGGTGGGATAACCGTTGTTGCAAAGCCGAGACTCCAAAAAGTTATCGATCTGCTTGAGACAAGAAACATACGCTACGGGATTTCGCTAAAGGCTCGCGCAACGTATGCCAAGCCCGTTGCAATCATCCATCCAAGCCGTTTACGGTTCTCAACATCACTCGGTAAAGAACCCGTTACGCTGACATTACCGATGCTACGCAGCTGTTGGACCGTAACCGCCTTGCAATCTGGCGAAATAATGGATTTTGCAAGGGAAACAGTGGCTGCTGGCACCGTCGAGTATCAACTTCGAAATCCTATCGAAGGGTCTGTTGTTGGCATTTTTGTCCCAGAAGTAGACATATCTGACGGCTATTCAACTCTTTTTTCTGATACCGACA
>CAIYBQ010000341.1 GCA_903924445.1 uncultured Armatimonadota bacterium
AATGGACACAACCCCTGACACCAGCTGGAAGCGTTTTTTCGAAGCGCTGGGCCCTGAGGGCTATCTCTCAGAGACATTCACAAAGAACACAGATGCCGAAGTTGATTTTGTGATGGATGTCTGCGGGCTGGCGCCAGGGATGAAAATTCTGGACATGGGATGTGGACCAGGTCGACATGCGCTTGGGCTCGCAAAACGCGGACTCAATGTGGTTGGCGTGGATTTTTCTGATAAGTTCATCGACTTCGCACGCGATGCGGCCGCCGACTGCGGTGTCTCCGATCTCACGGAATTCGTCGTCGCCGATGCACGAGACTTTGTCCGCGCACGCACATTCGATGCAGCCGTTTGCCTTTGTGAGGGTGGCTTTGCTCTCCTGCAAACCGATGAAGACAATGTCAGAGTGCTTCGCCACATCGCCGCTAGCCTCAAGCCCGGCGCACCATTCCTTCTGACAACGATGAATGGCTACCGCACGATTCGCCTAGCGGGTACGGCTACTGATACTGTTCTGGACTCCACAACGATGGTTGAATCGTGGATTCAGGATGACGGGACTGAGCTCAAAGGGCGGCATTTTATTGTTCCAGAGCTTGAGCGGATGCATCGTCAGGCCAGCCTCACCGTCGAAGCGGTCTGGGGCGGCACGGCAGGCGGCTGGGGTCGTCGTCCCCTTGAATGGGATGAGATGGAAGTGATGTTCCTCTCCCGCAAGGTTGGGATTAACACGCAACCGTAGGCTAGCGCAACGCCGATGACTTGCTTCTCCATACCGGAATGTCAATTTTTTAGGTGTTGATGCATAACCTCATCAAGTCGTGAATTCAGGCTGACGGAACCGAGCACAAAGATCGGCAGTGATGTTCCTCTCCCGCAAGGTTGGAATAAACACGCAACCGTAGCAGTTGCACAGCTGCGCCTAATGCGTAACGCCAAGCGATCTCGCACCGACAGCTCGTATTTCGATGTGCGTCGCCCATCAAACTAGCAGGTAATTCTGTCGCGCTTCGCGTATCGCACAGCATGCAAATCTCTACCGCTCCAAATGAAACCCTCTGGTACCGCCACCCCGCGTCAGACTGGAACAAACAGACGCTTCATCTTGGAAATGGCTACATCGGAGCATCGTTCTATGGAAGCATCCCGGAAGAACGCATCTCCATCAGCGAAAAGTCTTTCTGGACGGGTGGGCCTGGCGATGGAAACGTTCCGCGGTACGGTATCCGCGAGGGTGGCCGTGATGTTGTCGGTGAGCTAAGAAAACTGATTCTTGCCGGGCGGGTCGAAGAGGCGGATGCACTTGCCAGCCAGCGCTTTATGGGCGACTATACGCACTTTGGCGGTCTCTCGACGCTTGGTCATCTGTCCATCAAAACCGGCCACGATGCAGAATCATCCAAGGACTACATCCGGAGCCTGCACCTTCCAACCGCAACGGGAAATGTCACGTATACAAATGCGGGCACAACGTACACGCGCACGATGTTCTGCTCCTATCCGGACCGTGTGCTGGTCATTAACATCAAGGCTAGCCGCCCGGGAACTCTATCTCTCATTGTCAGGCAGGAGCTGGCGCACACAAAACGGAATCCGAAAATCACCGTGGATGCAGACCGCGGTTCGATCAACATCGATGGCAACATCGATGACAATAACCGCCCATATGCCGTTGGTATTCGGGTCCTAACCCGAGGTGGGAGCAAGGCGATATCCGGTACAGATGCCCTTGCGGTGACGGGAGCAACGGAAGTTACGATTATCCATGCGCTGTCGACCAACTACAAGCTTGAGCCGCCTCTTTACAAAGGCACACCTCCCCGTCCGGATGTCGATAAGTGGGTCGAATCAGCTACGAAACGAGGGTTTGCAAGCTTGTATCGCCGTCATTGCAAAGATGTCGGTACTCTCTACAATGCTGCCAACCTTACGCTCGAGCCACCCGTTCGCGGACTGGATGCCGTTCCAACCGATGAACGCTGGAAGCGCTACGCGGCTGGCGACACGCGCGATATTGGTTTGAAAGTCCTAGCCTTCAATGTTGGTCGGTATCTCCTGATCGCTGCGAGCCGGCCGGGTGCGCTTCCGAGTGGACTCCAGGGCGCATGGAACGCCAATTATTCGGCGCAGTGGAGCGGCAACTACCAAGTTAACATCAATGTTCCACTCATCTACATGGGCGGCGCATCGCTGGGGCTTGCAGCCTGCAATGAACCATTCATGGATTGGATTGAAGCACAGGCGGTCCCGGGCCGCGATGTTGCGAAAGCCTACTACGGCACCAAGGGCTGGGTGACCAACGCAACGGGAAACATTTGGGGTTATGCCGCAAATGGCCTTGACCTCGAATGGGGCCTCTTCCCAAGTGGCGCAGCTTGGCTTTGCCGGCATCTGTGGGAGCAGTATCAGTTCACGGCTGACAAGCGCTTTCTACGCAAGCGAGCCTATCCAGTGATGTGTGATGCCGCACTCTTCTGGCTGGAAAATCTGCAGGAGCACAAAGGTGAGCTCGTAGCGATTCCATCCGTGAGCGCCGAGCAGCGCTCCGTCAATGGCTTTCTTGAAATCCCCTATCAGGATGTCGTGTTCATACGGGATCTCTTCCGTAACACGCTCAAGGCAGCGGCGGTGCTTGGAAAGCAAGATAGTTTCACCAAGCGCGTTGCAGCAGCGCTCGCGCGTCTCGCGCCGCTTCGTATCGGAAAGCATGGCCAGCTACAGGAGTGGCTTCCAGATATCGACGACCCGATGTGTCGCCACCGGCACTTTATGCATCTCTCGGCATTGCATCCGTGTGATGAGATTGATGTCCGCAAGGATACAGCGCTTGCATCAGCAATTCGGGTGTCCATGAACATGCGCGGGGATGGCAGCAATAAAGAGCGTCTCGATCCAAAGTACACGGATAAGTGGCCGTGTAAGTGCAGGCACGTTGGCAGCCCACGCGATGAACATATTGGCGGGAACTGGTCCCGTTCGTGGAAGGTCTGGCTTTGGGCGCGGTTGTTCGATGGCGACCGTGCGGACAAGATTTTGGGTGAGCTGATTGGTGAGGCGGGGATGGAGAATATGTGCCAGTATCAGCAGGTTCCACCAAATCGTACGCCGATGCAGCTGGATGGCGCGATCACGACCCCCGGAGCCATCACGGAGCTGTTGGTACAGAGTCATTTGGATGCGCTTGAGCTGCTTCCAGCGCTTCCGGGTGCGTGGGCAAGCGGAAAGATTGCGGGTGTTTGTACACGTTTTGGCTGGGATGTCACCGTTACGTGGAGAGCGGGTCAGTTAGTAACTGCTGTCATTAATGCCAAGCGCGCTGGGGAGCACATTGTCCGGTACGGCAACCGTGAGGTGCAGCTCACATTGGAACGTGGGCAATCCGTTGTGCTTGGTTCGGATTTGGTGATGATCGAAGGGTAGTGTGCGGCTTGTAGTAGTAACGCAGTTGTCCAAGCTGGGTTATGGTGGCAAAAATAACACCAGCCGGACTGCGTAGCAGTCCGGCTGGTGCGTTCTAAGGGTGGGATGGACCCGCCTCTGGGCGTCATCATGACACCAGGAGCAAGCCCTGGGGCTAAAGTCAGCCCGCGAGCCCTTCCCGGAGATTATCACTATTCAATTTTCAATGACCCTCCTTTCAGTGTGGTTCTTCGATTGTACCTATTCTGGCCACTCTTGTGAAGCCCTCTAAGACGCAAGTAGCAACCTCTTGCAACGATAGAATATTCTTATGGATACGGCACCTCGGATTGGCATCGTCATGGGTAGTACATCGGATTGGGAAACGATGCGTCATGCGCATGAGACATTGGACAAATTCGATGTTCCACACGAATATAAAGTGGTCAGTGCACATAGAACACCGGCTCTGATGGCGGAATATGCAGCCACGGCCCGGGAGCGTGGCATCCAAGTCATAATCGCAGGCGCCGGCGGAGCCGCACACCTCCCAGGGATGATCGCCGCACAGACATCCGTGCCAGTCCTCGGCGTCCCCGTCGAAAGCCATGCTCTCCGTGGTCAAGACTCACTTCTGTCCATCGTCCAAATGCCCGCCGGAATCCCCGTTGGAACCCTTGCTATCGGTAAGGCTGGCGCAACCAATGCCGCTCTCCTCGCAGTGGCCATTCTTGCTAACACCGACACGCAGCTTCTTGAAAAGCTGGATGCCTTCCGCGCCAATCAGACATCCACCGTGCTCGCAGCAGAGCTCCCGGTGAACGTATGACACCTATTCTCCCTGGAGCAACCATTGGAATCTTGGGGAATGGTCAGCTTGGCCGGATGACGACACAGGCAGCGATTCGGATGGGTTACAACGTTGCGTGCTATGGCCCAGATATCGCTCCGACGCCCTGCGGCCAGGCCGGTGCACGCGAAGTGCAGGGTGGCTACGATGACCTCGCAGCCCTCGCAGCTTTTGCTCAGTCTGTCGATGTCATGACGTTTGAATTTGAGAATGTCTCGACGGCAGCGACCGAAGTCGCATCGGAGCATATCCCCGTTCATCCAGACGGGGCCGTGCTACATACAACCCAAGACCGTATCCGTGAGAAGGCCGCATTGGTTGATGCGGGTATCCCTGTTGCGGGCTACACCGTTGTCCATCAGGCAAGTGACCTTGCCGGCGCTGCGTATCCTGGCATCCTGAAAACCGCACAAAGCGGCTACGATGGCAAAGGCCAGAGGCTAGTGCACAACGCCGCAGAAGCAGCCGATACGTTTACAGCGTTTGGCGGTGTCCCATGCGTTCTTGAAGCGCTTGTCCCGTTTCTGTGGGAAGGGTCCGTTGTCGGTGCGCGTAATGCCGCTGGAGATGTCGCGCTCTATCCCCTCGTTCAAAACATTCATACAAATCACATTTTGGACACAACGCTGGTCCCGGCTCCACTGGCATCTACGGAACTTCAGGCAAGCGCGGCGGCACTCGCTGAGCGCATTTTGGACAGCCTTGATGTCATCGGTGTGATGTGCATCGAAATGTTCATCACCGATGATGGCATTATTGTCAATGAGCTTGCGCCGCGTCCGCATAACTCAGGTCACTGGACGATTGAAGGTGCTGTCACGAGTCAGTTCGAGCAGCATGTTCGCGCGGTGTGTGGCTTGCCGCTTGGTAGCACGGAGCTCCGCGCGCCAGCGGCGGCGATGGCCAATCTCCTAGGGGATTGCTGGCCTGATCCTGACTTTGTCGGAGCCCTCGCGGATCCACGGGTCAACCTCCACCTTTACGGTAAGCAAACGGCCCGTATCGGACGCAAAATGGGTCACCTGACGGCTGTCGGCGCTACGGTACGTGATGCATCAGATGCAGTGACCGCGGCACGATCTCGCCTAAAATCCACGCATTAGCCCCCTGACTCCGTGCTGGAGAGTGAATCTCTCACGCTATCTGCTGACCGGGGGTTGGCATTTTGCCGACATCGTGGAATTATGCTGAACATGACCCGAAGAACTGCTCTTGTCCTAAGCATTCCTACAGCCATGGCTGCATCCGCCATCATGATCACGAATTCCAATGCCTTCAAGGCAGCAACTCCCGTCAAGGCTGCAACATCGTTTTTGTCAACCCTTGACCAGGCACAGGTAAAAGTTGCGCAGTACGACTTTGATTCAGATGAGCGCTTTAACTTCCATTTCATCCCCAAGGAACGAAATGGCCTGGCATTCCGCGCGATGAATCCTGCGCAGCAAGCGGCCGCCCTGGAGCTGATGTCCAGCTGTCTTTCACAGCTCGGAATGGACCGTGTAAGGTCCATTCGTGACACCGAACTCGTTCTTCGCGCCATGGAAAATGCCGCACCTGATTACCGAAACCCAGATAAATACTTTGTGACCATCTTTGGGACGCCTTCAAAGGACAAACGCTGGGCTTGGCGCTTCGAAGGGCACCACGTAACGCTGAACTGGACGATGGAAGGTGACAAGGTCGTCGGCAGCACGCCACAGTTCTTCGGCAGCAATCCGGCGCGTATCCCAGCAGGTCAGAACATGGCTGGCTTCCGACTCCTCCCCAAGGAAGAAGACAATGGCCGTGCACTTGTGAAGTCATTGTCACCAGAGCAGGCTGCAAAGGCTGTCATCGGCGACAAGGCCCCAGCGGACATCCTGACTGCAGCAAACCGTGAAGCGATGCGCCAGGGTGAAGCAGGCATCCCCTTTGATGCTCTGAATGCGGACCAGCAAAAGGCACTTAAGGACTTGGTTGCGGTTTTTGCCGCGGCGCAGTCCGACAAGATCAGCCGTGCCCGCCTTGCGTCCATCAATAAAGAAGGCTGGAAGAACGTTGTTTTTGCGTGGATGGGTGGAATGGAACCTGGACAGGGCCACTACTACCGCATTCAGGGTAAGTCCTTCCTCGTGGAATATGACTGCACCCAGAACAACAACAACCATATTCATGCTGCGTGGCGTGACTTCGGAACAGACTTTGGTGGGAAGGTTCCAAGCGCGGATGCACTCGGAGAGCACTTGTCCTCCGGCCATGGCATCTCAGAGCAGCAGTCCAGGTAGGTCTTCCGATGTCCGATGCAGATGCTGACCATCCGATACAGGCTCCTGATATCCAGGATCTGAGCGAGGATGCGGTTGCAGCCGCGCACGCACGTGCCTATGCGATTATCGATCAGGCAGCAACGCGCCGGTCTATTGACCGTGAGCTACTGCTAAGGTCGTATCACTACGCCTTCGAAAAACACTCAGCCCACCGGAGAAAATCCGGTGAGCTGTATATCACCCACCCCATCGAAGTTGTGGGAATCCTGATGCAGCTTGAGGTGGACACGGCAACGATGGCGGCCGGGTTCCTCCACGATGTCATTGAGGATTGTGAGATCACCAAGGCTGACCTCACAGAGGCATTCAGTGCTGAGATCGCGACGCTGGTGGATGGTGTTTCCAAACTAAAACTAGCCGACTTCGAGCGCTTGGCACCAGATCTAGCGGCAGCAGCAAAAGAAAAGGACAAGGATTCCTCCAAGAGTCCTGTCACTGGCACGACCAAAAAGCGTCCCCATGAAGCACGCTCGAGTGCCGAAAACCTACGCAAGATTTTGCTGGCCATGGCGCGTGACCTCAGGGTGATGGTCATCAAGCTTGCGGACAGGCTCCACAACCTTAAGACCATTACCGGGCTTGCACCGGATCGCCAGCAGCGGATGGCTGAAGAGACGCTGTCGGTTTATGCACCGCTTGCAGCGCGCCTCGGTATTTGGGATTTGAAGTGGCAGCTCGAAGATCTTGCCTTCAAAACGCTCCAGCCTGTCGAATACAAACATCTAACCGAGCAAATTGCCCGCACGCGCCGTGACCGTGAGGCGGATATTGCCGAGTCGATCAGCACCCTACGGGCAGCGTTTGACCAGGGCACGCTGGAAGTCGAAATCAATGGACGGCCAAAGCACCTGTGGTCCATCTATAAAAAAATGAATGAGCAGGAGATTCCCCTCTCTGACATTTATGATTTGATCGCTCTGCGTGTCATTGTCGACAATGTGCCTGACTGTTATGCAGCGCTTGGTTTAGTCCACGAGACCTACCTCCCGATTCCAGGGAAGTTCGATGACTACATCGCCAAGCGAAAGTCAAATGGCTACCAATCGCTCCACACCAAGGTCTACGGACCGCGGGGTGAGCCACTTGAAGTCCAAATTCGAACGTGGGAGATGCACAAGACCAGCGAATTTGGAATTGCTGCACACTGGGCTTACAAGGAAAAAGGGGATGGCGCGGTTGCTGGGAACAACGACTTTGAGCGCAAGATGGCCTTTTTGCGAAAGCAGCTATTTGAGTGGCAGCGGGATGCCCGTGACACAAGTGAATTCCTAAGCCAGGTCTCAACCGACTTGTTTACAAGTCAGGTGTTTGTGTTTACGCCGCGCGGGGATGTCATCGACCTGCCAACAGGCGCGACACCAATCGACTTCGCGTACCGTATCCACACGGGTATCGGGGAGCATTTGGCAATCGCCCGCGTCAATGGCAAGACGGTTCCGCTTTCCTATCAGTTTGATAATGGTGATATCTGCGAAGTTATCAGTCGGCCTAATGCGACTCCAAGTCTGGACTGGCTGGGCGTCGCAAAATCATCCCATGCAAAGAACAAAATTCGTCACTACTTCCGCGTGCAGCGACATGACATCAGTGTTGTGCGGGGACGGGAAGCCATCACCGATGAGCTCCATCGCCTAGGCCTCTCGACAGAAATCATCAAGGATGCAAAGCGGCTCCTCGTACTCGGGCAGGCCTTTAACAAGGAAACCGGCGAGGATCTCTTTGCCGCGATTGGGTTTGGTGACACTCCACTTGGTGCCGTCATTCACCGTATTCGACGCGAGTACGATGACTCTCCCGATCCAATGCTTCGCCTGCCAAAGCGCGGTTCTGGGCAAACAAGTAAGCTTTCCATCACCACGGACAAGGTGGATGGCGTTGCAATCGTACGGGCCAAGTGCTGTCTTCCGCTCCCGGGCGACACCGTGATTGGGTATGTGACACGTGGACGTGGGATGGTTTTGCACCGTGATGGCTGTACCAACATCGCCAATTTCAGGCTGCAGGAACCAGAGCGCCTTCAGGAAGTCGACTGGACCGCGGGTGGACGTTATGCAACGGGCGTGATTATCGAGACACTGGACCGCACCGGGTTGCTGCGCGATGTAACCGATGTCCTTGCGGGAACCGATACCTTTATCACGGGTATTAACACCTATTCACACCGTGACAAGGGCACGGCAACGCTGCGTATTGATCTGGACAGCCCCAGTTTGGTTCATCTTGAGACGCTTATCAGAAAGCTTCAAGTCATTCCAGACCTCCTTGCGGTGTACCGGTTGGGTGTCGGCGCGGATGAGATTGAGCCTCCAAGCCGGCTGGCTAACATGTAGACGTTGGGAACAGCTAAGCGTGTTTGAAGTATGGAGTCCCAAAGCAGACAGTGTTTGAGTCCTATGAAAAGCAGGACTATGGAGATGGACGGTTGAACCGGAAGTCCGATGCGACGCCCTTTTGGTGGATGTTATGCTCCTGACATGAGATGGCTTTTCCAGAATGAACGCACTCTGAGGATGATTTATTCAGGCATCAGCGGCGCGATTGGCAAGTCTGGCTGGAACCCATGGGGGATTTTGATTAGCTGGTACCGCTGGTGTGTCTATGTCGTTTTACAAAGGTTGCCATCAACATCGCTGGTCATTTTGTTTACCAGATGGATACGTGCCGTTTGACTTGGACTTATTTTAATTTTAGTCGTTATCTATCTGAGGATTATTTATTCAGGCATCAGCGGCGCGATTGGCAAGTCTGGCTGGAACCCATGGGGAATTTTGATTAGCTGGTACCGCTGGTGTGTCTATATCGTTCTACAAAGGTTGCCATCGACCTCGCTGGTCATTTTGTTTACCAGATGGATGCGTGCCGTTTGACTTGGATTCATTTTGGTAACAGTCGTTATCTAATTGAAAGCGCGTGAGGTTGTGGGTAAATCACCACAGCAGCCAATTGCTTGAAAAGTAATGGATAATACGATGGATTTTTGAAGGTATGGAAGGGGAATTAAAGGGATGACAGAGACGTTCAACCCGGATACATCTACCGCGACAACTACGGTCGCACTTGTAAGGGATACTATCCGCCGCCAACCGAATGCCTGTGCACTGAAGTACAAAGTCGGTAAAGAATGGACAGAGACAACCTGGAAGGAAATCGGCGAGCAGTCCAATGCTGCCGGCCTCGCCCTCAAGGCAGCTGGAATCTCTCCCGGTGACAAGGTAGCCATCCTTTCGGAAAATGAACCCAAGTGGTTGCTTGCAGACCTTGCAATCGTGACCCTCGGTGCAGCCACCGTCGGTATCTACCCCACGCTCCCTTCACAACAGGTTTCCTTCATCCTCCGAAACTGCGGCGCAAAAGCCATTTTCGTTCAGGACAAAAAGCAGCTCGCAAAGGTGCTGTCCGTTCAGAGCGAATGCCCAGACCTCGCGACGGTTGTCGTTTTTTCGGATGCAGATGCAACTGAAACAA
>CAIYBQ010000342.1 GCA_903924445.1 uncultured Armatimonadota bacterium
GTCTATCCATCCGATGCGCCGGGTGCGGATGCGGGCGATTACCGTCTGGTTCGCGGCGATCTGATGCGTGCGCGCTACCGAAACAGCTTTAGCAACCCGGGGCCGCTGGTTCCGGGTCAGAAGGCGCGCGTTCCATTCTCGATGCCGGATGTTCTTCACCGCTTCCAAAAGGGACACCGGATTGCCGTTCAGGTCCAGAGCAGCTGGTTCCCGCTCGTCGACCGAAATCCGCAGAAGTTTGTCAACATTTACAAGGCATCCCCGAGTGACTTTGTCAAAGCAAATGTCGGTCTGCATGTCGGCGGTGGAGATGGAACGACGATAAAGGTCCGGGTCCTTTCGAAGTGACAGACAGCTCAGAAACGCTTCGGCAAATCCGCTCGCAGATGCTGGTCTCGCGTGTGGCATCTGCGGTTGAGCACGATGTCGCGGGATGTTTTCATGTGTTTACCGCACCCGATAACACCCGTGTCTGGGAGAATATGGCGCTCACATCGGCGGAGCTTCCAGCCGATGTAAACACGCTGCGAAGTGATATCGCGGCCATGGAAGCCAGCTTTGCAACCCGAAGCCGCGCACCGCGTCTCGAAGCCGTTCACCAAGCGGCGGATGGCCTGATCCCGTTGTTCGAGGACTTAGATTGGGTCACCGAAGGTGTTTATGCGGTTTATGGATGCCAGCCGGATTCGGCTCCCGTGCTTGCAAGCAGTGCGGATATCCAAACTGTGGCTATCTCAGATGATGCTCCTGTGAGCGCGGTTCAGGCCATGATGCAGATTGGCGAGCGAGCTTTCGAAAACCCGGATGCACCTCTGCCAACGCTGGATGCGGCGGCTGCTGCACAGCATCGCTGGCGTGGGATGCCTAAGGTGTTGGCGTACATCGATGGTGTTCCAGTCGGCTCGGGAATGTTAACGCTTCCCGTAAATGGCTGCTCGGAACTTGCGGGTGTATGCACATTGCAGGACTATCGTGGTCGCGGCGTGGCGACGCAAGTCGTGGCGCATCTGCTCCAGATTGCGCAGAGCTCTGGGATTACTCTTGCATACCTCACGGCTGCCGATGATGCGGCTGCGCGCATCTATATGCGGGCCGGGTTTGCGGCGACGGGGCTGCTTCAGACGAATATTGGTAAGGCTGTAGCGGAGGCCGATTAGTCATCGTTGCTACGCCTCTAGATTGCCTATCGTGGTTGCTAATCGTTCTATCGATGTCGTCAATTTCTTGACAGCTCTAGTATTTATCTGGGGTTGAACAGGTGATGTTGCTCATGTGCAACGAGACGCCTGGTCAGGCTCTCAATCGAATGTACTTTGTCGTTTATCTTGCCCGATTTGTCCCGATCAGCGCCCATCAGAAGCTGTTTCCAGCGTGCGCGGTCAGACAAGAACTTGGCAAGATGGTCTTCCCACAAAATACGTTCGTATGACATTTGGTCAAAGACACGCCACGGGTGGAGCATTTTTAACCGAGGATTGGTCTCATTGTCGAACGCAATACAGGCGTCGAGCCAGCTTTCTTGGCAAGCTCTTAGATGAGCAAGTGTGCGATGTCGCGATTGGACGCACCGTATAGCGGTGGAGTCTGGTTCGGAAGGAGGCAAGGTACAGATGTACGTTTCATTCTCCTCCATTTGCTGGAGGCATTCCTGCCACACACGGTCAGTCTCTGGATAATCCTCTGGCATTTTTCGGTCGATGCGAGTTTGTCTAGCGCTTTGAGCGTGGCTTTGCTGCGCGACTCGGGAGGCTGTCGGTGGACCTGGCAGCCCGTGCCGAATCCGATGAGCGGGATACACGTGTAGTCTTGCTATCTGCCGGTGGATCTGCAGGTTGCCCGAGGCCATTTACTCTGAGAAAGTCGACCCGATAGCGCATCGCGGCGACGATTTCCTTCTCGTACTTTTGGATGTCGCTCAGCGTCTCGCAGCCATGAGCCTTCGCGATGCGGTTTACGACATCGGGGAATTCCCGGATGTTTCCGCGGTTAATCTTTCGGTCGAGGAGAGTGGTGATACCGGCTTCCGACTGGACGATGTCCGAGACTTTGCAGGTTGTCGGGCTGCCCGAGAGTTGAAGCGTGATCTCTGCGTCCATCGGCCAGTAGACTTTGTACGCAGCGCGTACCTGCGCGGCTTTCCACTTGATGGAGAAGCGCCCTGCGTGGACAAACACGCCGACGAGGCGAGGGTCATCGACCATGCATTTCACGGCATCGGTGCCGATGAGCTCCGCACCAGATTTGGGGTCGACCACGGAGATTTTGCCATCAGATGTGACATCAATCCCATAGCGGTGAAAGTCTTCCGCGAAGGCATCCGGGGAGGCTGTCTTTTCATCGATGAGCGCGCGGATGAGAGAGCCATCGCCATCCGGACCAGTGGTGAATTGTATAAACCCAATCGAGACATAGCCGGTGTCATAGGTCTGGGATGCTTCAAAGGTTCCTTCGAGTTTGCTGATGGCGGTGAAGGCTTTGCGTGCGGTGTCGGAGAGTCCGGCTTCGGTGAAGAGCTCTTTGGTCTGGTCGGTTTCGCTTGTGGTACTCGTTGATGCTGCACCGACAGAGTTGACACCTTTTGGGAAGCGATAGTAAGCGTAGCGCTCTGGCAAGCGGACATTGTCGAGCATTTCGATGGTTCGGTTTTCGATGTCGAAATGGATGATGTGCCGATTTGGGGCGACGACGGATGCGATTACCGGAGGTGCACCAAGGGCATCGATGAGGGATTGCGGTGCGGGGCCGGGGTGCGGCGGGATTGTAATGGATGAATCTTGCCCACGTCGAGGTTTTCGGCTGCCGCGGGAAGGCAAGGCTGGCGATGTTTCCCTGCTGGATGCGTTTTCAGCCGAAAGGGTATCGCTTGGAGCTGTGAGGAGAGCTGTGTTTCGGCGTTGCGCTTCGGCGCGCGCGGTTTGCCAGTCATGTTTGATGCGTAGCGAGAGCCAGTCTTCCCAGCCTTTGGTATCGCCACTGTTGGATGCCTTTGCGGTCTGGGTGGGCGCGACCTTGACGGACCCAC
>CAIYBQ010000343.1 GCA_903924445.1 uncultured Armatimonadota bacterium
CACAGCGGTTCGAACAGCACGGATTTCCGACATCTTCACTCCCGAGTTTCGAAAACGCACCATCGGTGCGCTCCTCCTTGCCGTCGTAGCCCTCATCACCTGGTGGAGCTGCAACGCCTTTATCAGCGTCTTCACAACCGCACTCGCACAGAAGGAAGCCTTCGTCCGCAATTTGGATAAGCTTGGGACTGTCGGACTCGTGGAGACCTGGAAACTGACCGCAAATGCGGCATTCAATGTGGGAGGACTCATCGGGACACTGATCACCATCCCTGTGTCGAAACACCTTGGCCGAAAGGCGATGTTTGCAATCTACTTTGTTGCAAGCGCGGCAGCACTCCTTGCGGCATTTGGAATCAGGTGGGCTCCGGAGCAACAGCTCCTGATGTACTTCCCGATTGGACTCTCCGTCTTCGGCGTCTTTGGTGCCTTTACCTATTACCTACCGGAGCTCTATCCGACTTGGCTGCGCGCAACCGGCGCCGGCTTTACCTACAACACGGGGCGAATTGTTGCCGCTGCGGGGCCATTCATCGTCGGGACGATTGCTGCGGGTGGCCTGGATGCGATGCGCACCGCCTTATTCATGGTTGGTTTCGCTCCTCTCCTTGGGCTTCTCGCGCTTCTCTACGCCACCGAGACGAAGGGTCTCTTGCACACCACGACGCTTCCTGAATAACCCGGCTTCTAAGACGACCGGGTGATTTACCGACGATGCTCGCTTTTGGGCATTTCAAAGATATTCGGCGGTCATCTCGCAGATTAATGCCCTCAACCGTGCATCGCGCATAGACATCGTTGTATTCTTTACGCGGGATGAATCGGCACTGCAGCCGCAACATCCCAACACCGGAGGTAACCATGTCGTCTTTCACACCACTTCGCTGGGGCATCATTGGATGCGGCTCTATCGCAAATCGACTCGGAAATGATGTCGCCCGCCTCGAAGACCATCAGCTGCAGGCGATCGCATCACGGGATGCATCCAAAGCCGCAGCATATGCTGAAAAATTTGGTGTTCTGACGCAGCACACGGGCCCGGATGCTTACACAAACGTTGTCAACGACCCAGATGTCGACATTATCTACATCGCGACCCCGCATAACTTCCATAAAGAGCAAGCCCTGATGGCAATCGCCGCAGGCAAGCCAGTTCTCTGCGAAAAGCCATTTACGGTCAACACCGCTGAGGCGGAAGTCGTGATCGCAGCCGCACGCGAGAAGGGCACCTTCCTCATGGAAGGCGTCTGGAGCCGCTGTTTCCCGGTCTGGCGCAAAGTGATGGAGCTCATCGGGGCTGGTGAAATCGGACACGCCCGGATGCTGTACTCCGACTTCGGCTACCGCGCGGGTAACCTCGGGGATGACTACCGCCTCACCGGCTACAACGCCGAGGGACGTCTCTTCAACCGCGAGCTCATCGGTGGTGGCTTGATGGATGTCGGTATCTACCCGATCAGCATCGCCAACATGATCTTCGGCAACCCTGTCGATGTCAAAGCCGTTGGTGTGCTTGGAAACTCCGGCGTGGATGAAAATGTTGGAGTCGTGATGGCCTATGCAAATGGCGAAGTTGCTACCGCTACGACCAGTATTCAGGTAACGACTCCGTTTTCGACTACGATTCTTGGAACCGCCGGACGCATCGAAGTCGAGAGCCCATGGTGGCGCCCGAAGGCATTTGTCCTCCACCGCGATGGCAAGGATGCCGAGCGCTTTTCCTTTGAGCATGAGGGTGAGGGCTTCCAGTTTGAAGCGATGGAAATCGCTGACTGCCTCCGTGCCGGTAAGACGGAATCATCGGTGATGCCACTGAGCGACACGCTTTCGGTGATGCGGTCCCTTGATGCCGTCCGTGCACAGCTTGGCCTTGTTTACCCTGGAGAGTAGTATGGCAAAGCGTTTTCAGCGTATAGCACCAAGCCTTGCTGGCGTGGATGCGGCAGGTGTCGAAGCGTTCATCAACCGCGTCGATGCTGAAGTCGGTGGTCTGCACTCGGTGATGATGTTGCGTGATGGCAATGTCTTTGCTGAGTGTTGGTGGAATCCTTACAAGGCTGACTATCAGCACACGATGTACTCGCTGAGCAAGAGCTTTACGAGCACGGCGGCTGGTTTTGCTATGCTTGAGGGCAAGCTGCGGCCGACGGATCCTGTCATCAAGTTCTTTCCGGACAAGCTGCCAGCCAAGGTCAGCGCTAACCTCCAGGCGATGCAGGTTCAGCACCTCCTAATGATGGGGACGGGGCATGCGACTGAGCCTAGTGCACTGCTGCAGAGTGACCCCAATGCGGATTGGGTAAAGGTCTTTCTGAATCATCCCGTCGAATTCGTGCCTGGGTCGCACTTTGTCTACAACAGCGCTGCGACGTTTATGGTGTCGGCGATTGTTCAGCAAGTCACCGGACAGACGGTATTGGACTACCTTGGCCCGCGCCTCTTCCGACCGCTTGGCATCGAGAATCCTGTCTGGGAAACCAACCCGGCCGGAATCACCGCTGGGGGCTGGGGGCTGCACATCCGAACGGAAGACATCGCCGCGCTCGGTGAGCTCTACCGCAATCAGGGGATCTGGAAGGGCCGGCGGATACTGCCGCGTTCCTTTGTGGATGCTGCGACGCAGAAGCAAATTAGCAACGGCACTGATGCTAACAGTGACTGGGCGCAGGGCTATGGCTATCAGTTTTGGCGCTGTCGGAACAATGGCTTCCGCGGGGATGGTGCCTTTGGGCAATACTGTCTGGTTTTTCCTGAAAAGCAGCTGACCGTTGCCATCACGAGTGGTGTTGCAGATATGCAGCGTGTTCTCGACATTTTGTATGCCACGGTCCTGCCGGCTGTTGGGGCATCCACCAATGCTCCCGCCGATAAGCGCTTGGCTGAGCGTACGCGCAAGGCCGAAGTTCCGGTTCCTAAAGCAGTGACATCGAGGGTTCGCCTTCCAATAGGAAAAACCTACGCATTTGATGCAAACGCCTATGGGATGGAGTCCATTCGCTTTACCGCATCGGGCGGAGGCGTGGAAGTGACTGTCAACCGTAACAGTTACGAGCAGACCCTGCTTGTGATGGAAAAGGGGTGGAAGGTTACGGATACCACGTGGGAAGTCGGTCTAAACCGCTTGCAGACCGAGGGACATACGTACCGGAATGCCGCCCGCGGGGCGTGGACAAGCGCATCGGTGTACTCCATCAAAAATTACTATGTCGAAGAGCCGTATATCCAGTCCATCGACCTGTCCTTTGGACCTGGAACGCTTAGCTGGACGAGCAGCTTTATCGCGATGTTTGGTGGGGATGGCCGGATAACGGCATCCGCACGCGAAGTGAAATCTTAGGAACGGAAGATAACGATGCCAACACTTAAGACGGGTTCTATACCGGGTGTGCGCCTGCCGATTACGCGGATTGTGCAAGGATCGATTCAGATCAACACCGATGATGAAGCAATCGGTTTTGGCCAGCTTGACACCATGGTTGAAGTTGGAATCAATGCGATTGATTCCGCATACATTTACGGTGGCGGTGCACAGGACAGAATCATCGGTCGCTGGATGCAAGCGCGTGGGAATCGTGACCATCTGGTCGTGATTGCAAAGGGCTGTCATCCTGGTGATGGTCGTAACCGAGTTACGCCATATGACATCGGAACCCAGCTCCACGACATCCTCGTGCGCATGAAGACCGACTACGTGGACATGTTTGTTCTCCACCGTGATGACGTTAATGTCCCTGTCGAGCCAATCGTGGACACGCTGAACCAGTACGTCCGCGAGGGGAAGATTGGCGCATTTGGTGGAAGCAACTGGACAACATCCCGTCTTGAGGAAGCAAATGCCTACGCTGCTGCATCCGGGCAGGTTGGGTTTGCTTGTTCCAGCCCGAACTTCTCGCTGGCGCGCCAGCTCAAAGAGCCATGGGATGACTGTGTCACGATCAGCGGTCCCGAAAATGCCGCATCCCGTGACTGGTACGCAGCGCAAAACACGCCACTCTTCACCTGGTCATCGATGGCCGGTGGCTTTATGAGTGGGCGCATCACCCGTACGAACACAGCGGACTTTACGGATTACTTTGGAAAGCTCGCTGTTGAGTGCTATGCATCCGAGGACAACTTCCAGCGCGTCGACCGTGCTGGTGAGCTTGCGGCAGCGAAGGGTTTGACGATGCCGCAAATCGCTCTTGCCTATGTCCTAAACTATCCGCTCAATATCTACGCGTTGGTTGGTTCAGCCAATGCCGATGAAATGACGGCAAATGCGGCCGCTAGCCTGGTTGAGCTCACACCAGCGGAAATGGATTACCTCGACCTGAAGGTTGATTCTTTGGCGTAGTCGCTCCGATTGCGATGAGAAGACAAACGCCGGTTGGGGACCCAATCGGCGTTTTGCTTTTGGTACGGGGCTGTCTTCCAGCGCAGACAACAGGGACGTCCATCGAACGACAAAATTTTGAAGGTGGAGCTTTGTATTGAGTAAGTGTGTCGGTTTCGCTACCCAGACACCGATAAGTACATCCAAACGGCGTTTTGGTTTGTGGTTCTGCCCTCCAAGAACCAATGTAATGGCTCGATGTTTATGCTCGGTTCTATCTGTTTCTGATTAGAAAAAACAAGCTCACCACAAAGTGACAGCTAGTCGATAACAGAAAAGCGCTTCTCAGACCACGTTGAAGCCCATTGGTACATCCAAACGGCGTTTTGCTTCATTGACACATGCCTGATGTGTGCCTAATATTGACGCATGCGCAACGTAGCCATCTCCCTAAGTATTGCCGGAATCGTCATCAGCTCCGCATCCGCCAATATCGCTCCCGTCACCCTTCGAACCGAGTATCTTGTAAACCCGATGGCAATCGATACCGATACGCCGAGGTTGTTCTGGAAAGTTACGAGCAAGGAACGGAATCAGAGGCAGTCTGCTTACCAGATTCGCGTCGCAAACAGTGTTCAGGCACTTCAGGCTGGAAATGCCAATCTCTGGGATACCGGCAAAGTCAAGTCATCTGAGACTGCCCAGATTGAATACGCTGGAAAGAAGCTACAAGCCGCACAAACCGCCTTCTGGCAAGTTCGCGTCTGGGATCAGGATGGAAATGCAAGCGGCTGGAGCACACCCGCACACTGGACCAAGGGGCTTGCCGCAGCTGACTGGAAGGGTGGCTGGCTCGCCGCAAAGACCACCAAAGTTACCGCAGCACCGACTGGACTAGCCGGAGCAAAATGGATTTGGTACGCACCCGAAGCGGCATCCCCGAAAGCGGGTGTCCGGACATTCCGTAAGACATTTGATCTGCCCGCGGATGTCGCGATCAAAGGTTCCCTTATCGCCGCTGGTGATAACTCCTACACCATTTCTGTAAATGGCAAAGTCGTCTCAACCGGTGCTGGCTGGACCACCATCCAGTCCGCTGACATTTCGACTGCGCTCAAGGTTGGGCCAAATGTCATCTCCGTGGATGTCAAGAACGAGGGCGATGACCCAGCTGGCTTTGTCGCGAAGGTCCAAATCAAGGCTGGAACGGAAACCACCATCGTTACGGATGCATCTTGGCAAGCCGCAGCATCCGCAAATGGAACGTATACGGCTGCGGCAGTGCTTGGCGATTACGGGATGGCTCCTTGGAACTCCGCGACCGTCGCCGTTGCGATGCCAATGGATCCTCCGACCTACTTCCGCAAGGACTTCAATGTCGACCGCTCCAAGGCATCCGTTGTCAAGGCAACCCTCTACGCCACCGCCTTTGGTAGCTACCTCTTCAGCATTAATGGCAAGGCCGTCTCAAACGATGCCCTTTCACCAGGCTGGACCGAGTTCACTAAGCGCGTTCACTACCTCGCCTACGATGTCACTGGACATCTGAAAGCGGGAGACAACGCCATCGGTGGCATCCTCGGGGATGGCTGGTACGCATCCTATCTGGCATTCACCGGGCGACGTAAGTACTACGGCGGCGACCCAGCGCTTCGTGCACAGCTGCGCATCGAATACTCCGATGGTCGTGTGCAAATGGTCGCGACGGACGGAACATGGATGTCCGGTACTGGGCCAGTCGAGTATGCAGACATGCTGATGGGCACAAGCATCGACTATAACAAAGACCTCGGTGCATGGACACTTCCTGGCTTTAACACAGCTGGCTGGAAACCCGCGGAGCTGACCAAAGTCCCCGATGTCCCTGTCCAGGCACACCCAAACAGCGGTGTCCGTGAGCAGGAACTGATTGCCGCAAAGAGCCGCACGAATCCAAAGCCTGGAGTGTTCATTTACAACATCGGGCAAAACCTCTCCGGCGTCGTCCGCTTCAAGGTAAATGGCAAAAAGGGCCAAAAGATCACGGTGCGACATGGTGAGTTCCTAAACACGGATGGCACCCTCTACACAACAAACCTCCGCGCGGCGAAGGCGACCGATACCTACACGCTTGCCAAAGATGGTGAGACGATCTGTGAGCCAATCTTCACCTTCCATGGTTTCCAATACGTGGAAATCACCGGTGTGGATGAAGCTCCAGCCGCAAAGGATGTCAAAGCGGTTGTCTACTACTCCGACCTGCCAAAGGCCGGCGAGTTTACATCGGATAACCCACTCCTCAACCGCCTGGTTCTGAACACAGACTGGGGGCAGCGGGGGAACTACCTCGATGTTCCTACAGACTGTCCACAGCGCGATGAGCGTGCTGGATGGACCGGCGATGCACAGGTCTTTACAAAGGCTGCTGCGTTCAACCGTGACATCGCACCGTTCTACACCAAGTGGCTTGTCGATCTCGTTCAGGATTCGCAAAACGAGGCCGGGATGTTTGGTGATGTTGCACCACACCTCAGCATGGTTGGGTTTGGAAATGCTGCCTGGGAAGATGCAGGCGTGGTCTGCACCTACCGAATGTGGGAAATGTACGGTGATGTCGCAGCGGTCAAGCGCCACTGGGCAAACCTGAACAAGTTTATGGACCACCTCGACAAGGTTGCCCCAAATGGCATCCGTCAGGTCGGAGCATACGGCGACTGGCTCCTCCTTGATGGCGTCCAGCAATCCGGAATCCATGGAACGGCTTACTACTATCAGGATGCCAAAATGATGGCCGAGCTCGCGGAAGCCATCGGGGACCGTGCCGCCGTACGCCGCTACCGTAACACCATGGAAACGGCGCGGAAAGCATTCCTTGAGAACTTTGTCACCCCGGATGGCCGCGTGGAAGACAAGGGTAAATCCTCCCAGACCTTCTATGCGCTTGCGCTAGCCTATGAACTCCTCCCAGTAGAGCTGCGAGTAAAGGCTACTAATTATCTGGTCAATCTGCTTAAGAAGCGTGGCGACCACCTTGCGACGGGCTTTATCGGCACACCCGTTCTCCTTCCATCCCTTCGGATGGGCGGACGTGCAAACTACGCCGATCAGCTCTTCTTGACGGAAACATTCCCATCGCTGCTCTATCAGGTAAAGCTTGGCTCAACCACGATGTGGGAGCGCTGGGATGGCTGGACGCCTGAGAAGGGCTTCCAGGATGCTGGGATGAACTCGTTTAACCACTACTGGCTTGGTTGTATCACCGAGTACCTCCACACAGCGGTTGGCGGCATCGATACGATTGGCCCAGGCTGGAAGCGTATCGTCGTAAAGCCGGAAGTCGAATCCGCACTCAAGAATGTCAACTCGTCGTATGACAGCATCCGTGGTGTGGTCAAGTCGAGCTGGACCCGCTCCGATGATGGTTCGCTGTCCCTCACCGTGACGATTCCTGCGAATGCAACCGCCGAGGTTCATGTGCCAGCGGGTGCAAACGATGTCGTGACCGAGAGTGGGATGCCAGTGCGTGGCTATCAAAAGGCTGATCGCAGAATCGTTGAGGTTGGCTCGGGAACATACTTCTTCGTAGTCCGTGCTGCAGGTATCACTGCCAAGTGAGTAGTCCTGCAGTGAGCCCGGCAGCTGGAGCGGTGATTCTTAGCGCATCACACATCTCGATGCGCTTCGGTCCAGTCGAAGTCCTTGCTGACATATCTGTCGAGCTGAGGGCTGGAGAAGTCCATGCCCTCCTTGGTGAAAATGGAGCGGGCAAGTCAACGCTCGCAAAGATTCTCGCTGGCGTCTATAAGCCCGTGTCCGGCAAGCTAGCTTTGCTGGGGAATGAGATCTCACTGTCTGGGCCCCGGGATGCGGCAGCAAAGGGCATCGCCCTTATCCACCAGGAGCCGCTGACATTTCCGGATCTCTCGGTGGCTGAAAACATCTTTATTGGACGCCAACCGACGAAGGCTGGTCGTATCGACTGGGCAAAAATGCGCCAAGATGCTGAGAAGTACCTGTCGGCGCTCGGAGTTACCCTCGATGTCAGCGCGCCAGTTCGTGGCCTCTCCGTCGCCGATAGGCAAATGATAGAGCTGGCATCGGCGTTGTCGCTGGATGCCAAAGTTCTCATTCTTGATGAAACAACCGCATCTCTAACCCCGGGGGAAGTTAAAAAGCTCGCCGCCGTACTGGATCGCCTAAAAGCCGAAGGCAAGGCGATTGCTTTCATCGGCCACCGCATGGAGGAAATCTTCAGCATTTGTGACCGTATCAGTGTCCTCCGGGATGGCCTTAAGGTCGGCGAGACGCTGCGTAAAGATACAAATGTGGATGCTGTCCTGCGCTGGATGGTTGGGCGTGATGTCCACCACTTTGTAGAGCGCGGCGAACCAAATCTTGGTGATGTTGCCCTTGATGTGAGCGGGTTAACCCGCAAGCCCCGCTTCGCTGACATTTCCCTTAGCGTAAAGGCTGGAGAGATCGTTGGGCTAGCTGGTCTCGTGGGTGCGGGGCGAACCGATGTCCTCCGCGCGATTTTTGGTCTGGATGCCGTTGACTCGGGCAAGGTCATGGTTGCGGGGACAGGGCTGGTACGCCATGACCCTGCGGGCGCGATGCAAGCTGGTGTCGCGCTGGTTCCAGAAGATCGGCAACAACACGGAGTTCTGATGCCACAGTCCATTTGGGAAAATGGCAGTCTCGCAATCATGCCGCGCCTCGCAAAGCTTGGCCTCGTGGATGACAAAACGGCACGGCAAAAGTCGGCCGAAGGAACCCAGCGTTTGGCCGTAAAGATGCGTGATGATGAACAAGCCATCCGCGAGCTTAGCGGTGGAAACCAGCAAAAAGTCGTTATCGGAAAGTGGCTGCTGACCAATCCGAAGGTGCTCCTCCTCGATGAACCGACACGTGGAATCGATGTTGGCGCAAAAGCTGAGGTCCACCGCGTCATTGTTGAGCTCGCGCAGAGCGGCCTTGCGGTCCTGATGGTCTCAAGTGACCTCCCGGAAGTGCTTGCGCTGAGCGACCGAGTTTTGGTGATGCGCGGAGGGCAGATTGTGAGTACGTTTGACCGCAAGGATGCCACGGCGGAAGGCATTATCGCTGCCGCATCCGGCGCCACACTCGCAGAGGTCACCGCATGAAAAAGCTGCTTGCGCGTCGCGAACTGTCGCTCGTGGTTGCTATCATTTTGATTGTGGGCGTTGCGATTGCCCTGCAGCCACGCTTTGCCAGCGAACAAAACATCCGCAGTATCCTGCTCTGGGTTCCCCTGCTTGCTGTTGCCGCGATGGGCCAGACGGCCGTCATTATCACCCGCGGAATCGATGTCTCCGTTGGGTCCATTCTCGGCCTTGCTGGCATGACGACGGCGATTCTGCTTCGGGATTACCCACAGCTGGGCGTCGGCGGTGCAGCAGTCATCGGTATCGGACTTGGAGCAGTGCTCGGTGCCATCAATGGCGGGATGATTGCCTTTGCTAAGGTCCCACCAATCGTTGCAACGCTCGGAACACTCGGTATCTATCGCGGCCTCACATTTATCGTGAGTGGTGGCCGCCAAGTCGATGACTACCAGCTTCCAAAGGACCTGATGAACTGGTCACTCGAAGGACCGGCGCTGCTTTCGAAAGTCCCATTTATCAACTCAATTCCATGGGTGGTATGGATTGCCATCATCGTGATGCTCCTCAGCCACCTCGGGATGACGTATACCCGCTACGGCCGCGATGTATACGCACTTGGCGGTAATCCGGATGCGGCTGCGCTTCGTGGCATTCCCGTCAACTTTGTCACTTTCATGGCCTATGTCCTCTGTGGTATCGGCGGCGGCTTTGCAGGTGTTCTCTACGCAAGCCGGTACGGAACCGTAAACCCTAGTGGCATTGGAAATGGCTTTGAACTCCAGGTCATCGCTGCCGTGGTGATTGGCGGCGTATCTGTCTTCGGAGGCACCGGAGGCGCTCCTGGCGTCGCGCTCAGCTGTCTCTTGCTCGGCGTCGTGAACGTCGCCCTTTCTGTTCTCGCTATCGCCGACACGTGGCAAATGGCGATTTACGGACTGGTGCTGCTCGTCGCAATCATCGCCGATGAACGCTTTGCACGCAGCGCCCGAAAGCGCGCAGGGGAGGCTGTATGATCACCCGCATCCGCAGCCGCTTTGGCCCCGAAATCGTCGCCGTTGTCCTTCTTATCTTGGCCTTTGGGTTCAGTGCATTCCGGGAGCCACGCTTCCTGGATGCCGAATACCTCTTTGACCGCTCCACCCTATATATGGAGGCTGGGATTCTCGCGCTGTCGATGACCTTTGTGATCATCGCTGGGCATATCGACCTCTCGGTGACATCCATCCTCGCTCTCGTCGGCGCAATCTGTACAACACTGGTTTCAAAATACGGGTTGCCACCTGCGGCGATGATCATCATCGCTCCCGTTGTTGGTGGCGCTCTCGGAGCACTGAATGGCCTCCTTGTTTCTAAAGGTAAGCTGCCATCCTTGGTCGTGACCCTTGCCACAATGGCGCTCTTCCGTGGCGTGGCGCAGATTCTCCTCGGTGATCACTCGCTCCCGATGCCAAAGGAGCTCGTTGGTATCCATAAAATCCAGCTCCCTGGGACATACTTCCATGTCCCGATGGTCCTCCTGGCCATTCTCGCGGTTATCGCGGCTGGTGTGCTTCACCGTACAGTCTGGGGCCGCTGGGTAACGGCACTCGGCACAAATGCCGAAGCGGCAAGGCATGCCGGCATCCCAACCGGGAAGATACTGATTCAGCTGTTTACACTCTCCGGAGTCGCGGCGGGAATCGGCAGCATGCTGATGCTCTCACGCCTCGGAGTTGCACGCTTTGACC
Organism: uncultured Armatimonadota bacterium; assembly: GCA_903924445.1. GTDB lineage: Bacteria > Armatimonadota > Armatimonadia > Armatimonadales > Armatimonadaceae > CAIRTT01. Next base: position 11,145 of record CAIYBQ010000343.1, read on the forward strand.
ACGCACGTGGCCTCGAACTCGATGTCATCACGGCCGTTGTTCTTGGTGGCGCATCCATTTTCG
>CAIYBQ010000344.1 GCA_903924445.1 uncultured Armatimonadota bacterium
CGACGATCACCTTGCTTGTCGTCCCACGTGTGACCCTGGGCGCGCCGATAGGCTTGATCATCTTGCGGACCATGTCCATTTCGGTGCTGCCTTCCATCGGGTCGACATCCACCGGCATCGCGTAAAACTGCTTCTTCGCCGTATCGATAATCATCGTCGTGCGCGGCCCAGCAAGCATCACCGTACCGCCCTGCTCTGAGCGCATCCAGCCGTTTTGGTACTTGGCAACCGTTTGCATCCCGGCAGTCGCACCCTTAGGCGCGCCGGCGCCTGCGGTGTAAAACTTGGATGTGACAGTCGCATCGGCGATGGCGGTAGATGGGATGCAAGAAACGATGGCAGCGAGTGGGATGATCAGGGCTGGAGCGAATTTGATGCGCATAGTTGGAGTACCTCTCTAAGCTGTAAGCGGTTCCCGGCCAGCCGAAGCGCTACGGCTTGCCGGCATCCGGGCCATAGTAGATGCAGCCAGCGTTGCAGGTCTCCTGCACCATCACGGCATGAAGAAGCGGGAGCACGGGCTTCATTCTGTCCCAAATCCATATCGCGAGGATTTCGCTGGTCGGGTTCTCGAGGCCTGGAACATCGTTTAAGAAGTTGTGGTCAAGGACATCATAGAGAGGCTGAAACGCCGCTTTGACATCCGCAAAGTCCATCACCCAGCCAAGCTGAGGATCGAGCTCGCCCCGTAAATGCAGCTCAACCATAAAACTATGGCCGTGCAGGCGGGCGCACTTGTGCCCGGCAGGCACATTTGGCAGAAAGTGGGCGGCTTCGAATTGGAATTTACGTACGAGATCCATGACTGTGCCTCTATGGTATCCCGTTCAGTTTGTGGGTCTGGGTGCTGAGGCGCCACGTAGGGTTACGCTTTATGTAATCAATCGCCGCCGCGGTGTTCTGTGCTTGACGTGGGCCATCCATGGGTTGCAGAAACCAGCTATCAAAACCGAGGTCGATGAAGCGCTCTGGTTCCATCCCGAGCTGGGGAAAGACGAGTTTTAGCTCATTCCCATGTGTCTGCACGAGATCCGCTCCCGCCTTTGGGCTGACACAAATCCAGTCGATGCCAGCGGGGACGGGGCGTGTGCCGTTTGTCTCGATGGCGACCATGAAGCCTCGCGCGTGGAGGGCATTTACAATGTCAGTATCGAGTTGAAGCGTCGGCTCGCCTCCCGTGCAAACCACATAGCGGTGCGCATCCCCGCCGGCCCACGTTGCTTCAATCATCGCTGCGACATCCTCAGCGGATGCGTACTTTCCGCCATTTTCGCCATCCGTGCCCACAAAGTCGGTGTCACAGAACTGGCAAATAGCTTTGTGGCGGTCCTCTTCGCGCCCCGTCCAGAGGTTGCACCCTGTGAAGCGACAAAAGACTGCGGCACGTCCCGTGTGTGCGCCCTCGCCCTGGAGCGTATAGAAGATTTCTTTGATGGTGTAGGCCATGGAGATGGTTGTATTTCTATTTTCTTTTTCTAAACAAGCCAATAACAGGGAACTGCCGCACGTCCCGTGTGCACGCCCTCGCCCACCAATATCCCGCTACCGAACCTGCAATTCACAAAACGAGCCCACCGATTGTAGGCATAGAACCCCTTCGTTTCCAGCTCGATGCCAACACAGGTAAACACCGGTTTGCCCCACGTGATACCATCCACTTCTAAAATGGCAACTTTACGACAAGCCCGCGTGGGCGAAATGATCCGACGAGATCTCGCAGAAATACTCATTAAGGAAATGCGCGACCCGCGTCTGGCGATGGTATCCATCACAGGCGTCGATGTGGCCCGTGACTTTACGATCGCAAAAGTCTACGTCTCCGTCCTCGGGGATGCACAGGACCGCAGCCTTGCAATGCGCGCTCTTCGCGGTGCAGCAGGCTTTTTGCGTGGACACCTCGGACGGATGCTTGAAATCCGCTCGGTTCCTGAGCTCAAGTTCCTCTACGACCAAGGTATCCAACGCGGTATCGAAATGTTCGAAATCCTCAAGACTGAGGAAGCCGCACTCACCGGTATCCAAACCATCATCGCGCCCGGGACCTACAAAGTCGACAAAGACCACGGTGCGAACGAGCGTGCAGTGCGCGTTGACCAAGTGGATTTTGATACGGATGAAGCCGCCGATGACGATGTTGACGCGGAAGACATCGACTCCGATGATGATGACATAGTTGATGAGGATCCAAACGCAGAATAAGACAGCCCTCCACCCAAAAGACTGGGTAGAGTAGGGCATGTTTCATGATGAATCCGATGCGCTTATCGCCAATCCCCCGATGCTTGGCTACGGGGTGGCCGTTTTTGACTCCAGCGGCTATGGCGACTACGCATTTGCCGTTGCTGGCTATGGTTTTCCAAATCGCATCCTCGCATGGGATGGACAACGCCTCGTAGATCAATACCACCCCGTCATCTACTCCCCTGACCGCAATACGCTTGGTATCGCCGCTGGGGACATCGATGGTGATGGTAACGAAGAGCTCTACTGCCTCAATGCTGATACCTTCGGTGGCTACACACGGATGGGCGATCAGCTTTTCGCCGTCCGAGATGGCGATATTGGTTGCGACCTCTTCGCTCTCCCACAAAACAGCGAGTTCATCAATCACTTCGCCGGGCGCTCCGTTTGTATGATCGACCCAACTGGGTCTGGCAAATACATGGCCTGGGTTGCGAATTACGGTGGCCCGATGCGTCTCTACAAACACATTTTGGGTGACCGCCTTATTGATGTGGCAACAGACCTCGGCGTCGACCAGACCACGGGTGGCCGCGCACTCATCGCAGGTCCGATTATTTCACCACCAGGGCATACGGACCTCTTCGCAGCCACTGAAAATGGACCAAATTTGCTGTTTCTCGATGTCTCGACAAGCACAGTTGGTGATGTTGCAAGCGACCTTGGCATCACCGATGAAGGCTCGCACGGCCGGGGAACCGCCATCCTTTCGACCGGGACTGGGGCCGACTTTGGGATTGTTGCGACGAACTGGCAGGATGA
>CAIYBQ010000345.1 GCA_903924445.1 uncultured Armatimonadota bacterium
ATGGGTGTTAGCACGGCGGATGCCATCGGATTTCTGCAGCGACGCATCGCCGAGCAGGCACAACCAAAGCCCGCGGGCGCGAAGCCGGCCACAACGGCAACACCAGCCGAAGAAAAACCAGCCTCGCATAGGCCAGATCTAGATATAACGCCTGCTGGAAAACCGCTGGTAGAAACGAAAAAGTCAGGTAGCAAGCCTGCGGCAAAACCTGCAAATCCACCAAAACCGGTCACAAAGCCAAAGGTCCGCAAGAAGTAACCACGCGGCTAACCGAATGGAGCTTCTTGGGTTTCTAGCCCGCCATTTTCCCTGGGTGCCCCGCGTATTTCCGTGGGCACCCCAAATCTTTGATGGCTTGTTAATGCTGTTTGCGCTTCTCATCACCCCGCGGCGCTTCATCGTGCAGGAACGCCTCTGGAGTCAGATACTCGATATAACCGGGGTTTCGGAAACATCACATCGCTTCGGCGGCCGCGAAGCCGTCCTTCAAGGCCGAGAGCTCTGCCACATCCACGGAAATGGCGTGTTGGATTTCATCCTGCCAAAAGATGTGGACATCCCCGATGCTCTTCTCTCTCACATCTACCCACACCATGTCTATCCGGATAGTCGCTGGCGGACGGTTGTCGTAAGCAAATCCATCGACGGTGAAGCAGTGATGACGCTGCTAGACGCCATCCGGGAGCAGCGGAGTCTCCAGCGTTCCCTTGCCGACACCGATGCCATCTGCGATGCGGTTTAGGTAGTTAAACGACGCACAAATCATAAGCGCCTGCAGGATTCCGCGGTCATCCAAACCCTGCGCTCGCAGTGGCTCCAGGTCTTCTGGAACGATGCGGCTTGGCGTCTTAGTCACCTTCTCGACATAGGTAAGAATCGCAAGCTCACGTGGTGACAGGCCCGGCGCAGTACGCCAGTTCCGCCGAATAGCATCCGCAAACCCGCTATCAATGGTCTCGACACGCAGAAACTCTGCGTGAGACACACTTCAGTAAAAGCAGCTGTTTGTCGCACTCGTAACGGTTGCGATCAGCTCGTGTTCGCGACGCGTCAACGGGAGGTCATCGGACATCATCTTTCCGATACCCATAAACATATGCTGCATGATGTCGGGAAAAATCGAGTGACTGAGCACAATCGAGTCGGCGAGAATCGCCGGTGGTACATCGCCGTCCGCCGAGCCATCCGAGTAACTCGCCGGAAATGCCTTACGCGCTTCCATCGCAGCCGCCATGACAGTGGCATCTTCGCGTGGCGAAATGGTCTTAATCCAAGTCATGTGCCAAGCATACCCCTTTCTCAACACGCGGTGGTAGTCGTATCCCCTGTGCTCGGATGCCACAGCGACACGTCACAGATGCATAAGGCATCACGTAGAATCTCTAAGGAGTAACCCGATGCAACGAACCATCTTGATGGACTTTAAAAAGCGCGGCTCCGCCCTCGAGTGGCGTGGGCTTCATGAACTTGAAGCGGTGCGCGACACCCTGGATGGCATCGAGTTTCTGCCAAGCGGCCCGGATCCCTTTGCGACTGGCCCTGTCGTCGAGCTGCCATCGGATAATCCACACTGGCTCATCGTCCGGCTTCGCAGCACGACATCCGGGATGCTGCAGATTTACTGGTGGGAACCCGGACACGGGCGCGGGCCGACGGAGCGTCAGGTCTTGCGGTTCCCTGTCCGGCCGGATGAGTGGATTGATGTCCAGGCGCCGCTTCCTGGAATCCGTGGAAAGCGCGTCCAGCTGCGGATTGATCCGCCAGGAGATGCCGGGACGCGCACGGTTGTCCAGGAGATTGCGATTGTGCCGAGGGCCGTTCTCAGCCAACCGCCAAGAGGCAACGCCCCGGATGACGGTTCCTACCAGGCAAGCATCAAAAGCGGCG
>CAIYBQ010000346.1 GCA_903924445.1 uncultured Armatimonadota bacterium
ACTTCGTCCTGAACCATCTCTTTGTAGTTCTCAAGGCCGATAAAGCGCGGCGGGCGGAGAACCGAGAAGTCGGTGAAGCTATAGAAAAACGATGCCATTACCGGATAGAGGAGGAAGGTCAGAAAGCCCAGAATCCACGGCATGGCGAAGAGATAGGCGATACGCGCTTCAGATTTCATGGCTTTGCCTCCGCGGTTGTGATGCTTCTGCCCATGACCTGCTGTTGATAGCGTCGCCACTGTGGATCGAGCCGCGCCTGCGCTGCATCGAGGGCTTCCTTTGGCGTCTTTGTTCCCAAGTTGATTTCAGTGAACGCGTTTTTGAGCTCACTGTCCATCTGGGGCCAGATACCAATCTGCGGGATGTAAGCGGCATTTGGAGAGCGCGCCAGCTCATCGAAGAGGCGGATGTACGGGTTTAGGTGGGTGTTGAAGAACTTATCAGACACCTTGACCAGCGGCGAGTTCTTGCCATGCGTTGAGCACAACAGCTCCATTTGATCCTGGCGCTGTACGAATGCGATGAACTCAAAGGCCTCACGCTTATGCTTTGCTCCGGTCGGTATGACCAGTGTGTCCATTGCGATAAAGTTCATGCCCTTAAGATGCTGCTTGTCTTTGGGAAGCGGAAACGGCACCGCAATCCATGGAAGTTTTTTGTTGTAGAGGTCGATGAAGTTAGCCATCCAGACACCCTGCATCACGGATACGACCTTCTCGGACATAAATGGGTTCTGCGGTGATGAGAAGTTTCCAAAGCCGCTTTGGAAGTTTTGTGTCTCGCGAACACCGAAGCGCTTGCTGTAGGACAGCACCCACTCAAAGGCGCGGATGTTTTCTGGTGAGTTGATGGTCAGCTTGTCGCCATCGATCAGCTTTCCGCCAAACCAGTAGCCCCAGCCCCAGTTCCACCAGCCCGGTTCCGCTGGCATAAAGCCTGCGAGCTCAACCTTGCCATCCTTGACTTTGGAGATGCGATCTGTAAACTCATCCAGCTCTTCAAGCGTCTGTGGCGGCACTTCGCCGGGCTTGAGGAATTTTTTGTTGATGTGCAGTGCAGTGCTTGCAGGGGTGGTCGGGAATGCGACCAGCGTGCCGCCGGGAGACATCAGCTTCCAGTAGCCCGGTATGTAATCTTCTTCCTTAATGCCAAACTCTGCGGCTAAAGGAGCAAGGTCTGTCAAGGCTCCGGCATCCTTGAACTGCGTCATTTGGGTGTCCCAAAGGCCGGCAACATCCGGAGGGTTTCCACCACTCGCCGCTAAGAGTGTTTTGTCCGCGACGCCTGAAATGGAGAGCATTTTGACATAAATGCGATCTTGGGATGCATTGAAGTTGTTGACAATGCGTCGCATCTTCTGTGCTTCATCGCCGGTCCACTTTTCCCAGTAGAGTACGGTGACTTTATTTGCGACTGGCTTGCGCGTGGTTGCATCCTCGGAGCGGTACACAAGGTAGCCCAACACGCCCAGCGCTGCCGCGGAAATGGCAATCGTTCGGATATTCACAGGCTTAAACCCTTGTCGGCAGTGACAATGTGCATACGCCTATATACAGCGAAAAACCCGGAATCTCTATCAGGATTTACGGTAGATGTATCAAACGCTGATTGGAATTCGGTGAATCATTCCACCTCGTTGTGCGATGAAAACGGATGCCTCTCCGCTGCGGGCAATCCAGCTGCAGCACGGATACCCCGGCTGGCCCCCAGCCTTGACTGGTTTTCCAGTTTCGCCAATCGTAAAAACCTGTCCAGATGCATCGATGACAACCGTCACTTCACGAACACTGTGAACCGTGACCAACGCATTTTCAAAGCCTTTGAAGAACATCCGCTGGCGCTGCCGCACTGGATCCCAAACCCGTACTGAACGGTCAGTGCTGACTGTTGTGACGTTGCCATCCGTCGAAATAATTCCGCTCGTGATGCCTGCTGAGTGCCCTTCAAGCGTGCCGAGCTTCTTGCACATTTGGTCCCAACTGTGGATAAGGCCATCCACACCAAAGGTGACAAAGGTTCTATCGTTCACTTTTAGGATGCCTGTACACG
>CAIYBQ010000347.1 GCA_903924445.1 uncultured Armatimonadota bacterium
CGCCGGGTAATCCTTCGATGGTGCACATAAGGCCATGCATACCACCAAGACCCGACACGACAGAAATCCCGTGCGCTTCCAAGATCGCCTGAATCCGACGGGCTGTCTGCTCCTCTTTCCCTGAAAGCTCAGGATTGCGATGCATTTCGTGTCGCAACTCCGTCACTATAGGCAGAGCGAACGCAACAGCCTCGTCGAATGTCATGTTATGCTCCTGGACGGCGAATCATCTGACGTAGCTCGGTGAGGTTACCCGCCGCATGCATTGCGTCATCTTCCGTGATGATGCCCGCCTTGTAGTAGCGTGCAAGGCACTGGTTCATGGTTTGCATGCCCCAGAAGCCACCCTCTTGGATTGCAGTGTAGATATTTCCCGCACGGCCTTCTTCAATCAGTTTCGACACGGTAGGTGTCACGACCATGATTTCCACAGCGGCAACACGTCCTGCTGCATCCTGCCTTGGTAGAAGTTTCTGAGAAAGAATACCGCGCAGCGTGTTAGCCAGACGCAAACACAGAAGTCCCTTCTCATGCGGTGGGAACAAGTGCATCAGACGGTCAAGTGTTTCAGATGCACTTGACGTGTGGAGCGTTCCGAAAACAAGGTGACCGGTTTCAGCAGCCTGTAGAGCTACAGAAACTGTTTCCACATCACGGATTTCACCAATCAGAATGATGTCTGGGTTCTGGCGGACAACGTACTTCAGTGCATCCGAGAACGATTCGGTATCAATACCTACTTCACGTTGGGAGATAATTGATTTGATGTCAGGATGGACAAACTCAATCGGATCTTCAACCGTGATGATGTTCTTGGCCTGCTCATTGTTGACCTTATTGATCATCGCAGCAAGCGTCGTTGATTTGCCTGATCCAGTAGGACCTGTTACGAGAACGAGTCCAGAGCGGTTCTTAGTCATTTCGCCGACAGCTGGTGCCATCCCGAGCATATCCAAGGTGTAGATTTTCAGAGGCACGAGCCTCAATACCATGCCAACTGAGTTCCGCTGTTTGTGGATGTTGACGCGCACACGCGTTACATCTGGAATTTCAATCGCAAGGTCAAGTTCAGGATAATGCTCGAACTGCATAATCTGCTCGTGGGACATCACGGAGTAAGCCATCCGGCGTGTATCTTCGGGAGACAACATCGGATTGTCATCCACGGCGGCAATGCGTCCATGAAGACGCCAGTTTGGTGGTGCACCGGCTTTGATAAAAATATCTGATGCTTTTCGCTCTGCAGCTAATCGAATCAAATCATGAACAGTCAACATGACGCTTGGTTTCAACCTTCCGAATTTATCTACCAACATTTCGTTTGACGATAACCGTAACCGCCAAACCACCCGCAACCGCGACTCCAACAATTAACAAAAGAATCCCGTAAGACGGTTTTCTCGTTGTTTTTGTTCGAACAACAACAGCATCCCGATCAGGGATTGAAAAGTCAGCAACAGGCCGCTTCCGAATATTCGCCACAAAGGTGAAGGCTCCCTGCCGGCCATACACATCTAGAGCAAGATTCTCGTTCTCAAAATGCCTTGCTTTGGAATACACAAACGCCTGCTCGACGAGAAACGTAACTTGAACGCGGTCAAACTGCTGAAGCGCAACGATTAATTTTTCTGGATATAAAGTGCCGGCAGGTCTACCGACAAGCTCACATTTCGATTCAAACGTCGCCGATGTCATCAGCGGTTCTTGTTCTACTTTTGCTCCGGGCTCGTGTTCAAGGCGGCTGGTTTCGATTGTAAGACCCGACACCGAAGATGCGGATAGTTTGGAAAATGTGTCCACTAAGCCACGGACTTGCTTGACATCAACCTTTTTGGGAAACACAAATGCGACTGTGTATCCCCTAGCCCCTGGCCCAACCATCACCTGAACATCCGGCATGCCCTTTGGGAGTGACTCGCCCGGTGTTGCAACCGATGGTATATCTGAACCTGGTTGAACGGTCTGTGCAAGAGTTGCTCGCCCAAAAGCTAAAGCAGCAATGAGGAATGTTGTGGCTATCAGAGACTGGACTTTAGGAAGGTTCACGCGCCAATGCCACCTTTTTGAACATATCCAGCGCCAGAAGCCGCTGAACACCATGGTCAACAATAGGATTTGGGTAGTCGCGACCAAGCTGAAAACCTAACCACGTCGTTTCACTATACGACATCAGCCATGGAGCATGAATGAATTTGTCGGGAACATTTTGCAGCTCAGGAAGCCATTCGCGTACAAATGTTCCTGCTTGATCGAATTTCATACCCTGCGCAACAGGGTTGAACACACGAAACCACGGCTGAGCATCCGTACCAGTGCTTGCAGCCCACTGCCATCCCCCAACATTGCTTGCAAGATCTCCATCCAATAACTGACTTCGGAAGTAGTTTTCCCCGATACGCCAATCAACAAGAAGATCTTTTGTGAGAAAAGAAGCGACAATCATTCGCAAGCGATTATGCATCCATCCAGTTGCGTTTAGCTGCCGCATCGCCGCATCGACAATCGGATACCCCGTCTTCCCTTCCATCCAAGCAGTAACAAAGCGAGGATCGTCTTGCCAAGGAATAGCATCCCAATGGCGTTGAAAACACCCATGAACCGAGTCTGGGCGGTGATACATAACTTGGGCGTAGAAGTCACGCCAAATGAGCTCTGATGCGTACGTTGATGCCCCATCCCCATTCACCGTAAGTGCTTTGTGAAGCAACCGACGTGGCGACACGACACCAAAGTGCAGGTGTGGAGAGAGCTGTGATGTGCCATTTACAGCTGGAAAGTTGCGCTGCTCGTCATACTGTTGGATATTGTTCTCACAAAATTCAGTGAAATGACCATAAGCTGCGGATGATTGCATTGCGGCAAACATCCCGCTCGAAACAGGTACCTTCGGTTCAACACAAGGTTCAGCCACATCCAGCCAGCACACTTCTTTTGGAGCAGCACTTGGAGGTTCAGGCAATGATGCCAAGCAGCGCTTCTTGAATGGAGTAAAAACCGAGTACGGCTTACCCGTTCCCGTCACAAACGCATCTGGAGCAAAGAGATATTGGTCTGTACATGCGTGGACAGACACGCCTAACAGCTCTGCCTCGTTACGCACGGTGGAATCACGTTTTCTGCCTTCTGGTTCTATTTCATCGGAGAACCACAAATCCGTAATCGCATTGCGGGAAAGAAAGCTTGGAATCTCTGTTTCCGGCTTGCCATCAAGGACGAACAGCTTTCCACCCAGAAGTTTGAGATCCTGTGCAAGGGATGCAAGGGCATCGTCGAACATTTC
>CAIYBQ010000348.1 GCA_903924445.1 uncultured Armatimonadota bacterium
GCCTCTGTTTGCATCCGGTACGCAAGCTCGTAACTTGAAATTCTTGCATCGATGGCAGGATCCAGCTCCGTACGTTGTCGCTGTGCATTCATCGCACGCAATGCAGCTGCGGTTGCCTGATCCTCAACACTTGAAATGTCCGCTGGTCTGGAAAGGTTTAGCATCGGCTCTCCCTGATTTCGCAGGCGGACGCCAGAATGCGTCGTAGGGAGGAACCCACTGGACCAGTTGGCAGCACCACCACTGATACCCGCACCCGTCGAAAAGACCATAAACCCGGGCAGATTCTTGTTTTCTGAACCAAGGCCATAGGTCAGCCAAGAACCCATGCTTGGACGTCCCGGAAGCCCGCTCCCTGTATTGAAGAACAGCTGGGCTGGCGCATGATTGAACTGATCGGTCTTGACGGAGCGAACCAAAGTGATGTCGTCCACAATCTTGCTGAGATAGGGAAGCGCATCAGAAATCTCCGTGCCACACTTGCCATGCTTTGCAAAGCGAAACTGGGGCGCCATAACAGCGGCATCTTTACGAATAAATGCATACCGCTGATTTTCAAGCAGGCTTGGAGGAAGAGGTTGCCCCTCGATTTTGATCAGACCAGGTTTATAGTCGAACATCTCCAGTTGACTTGGCGCGCCGGCCATGAACAGGTGAATGACGTGCTTGGCGCGCGGTTTGTGATGCGGCACGTGCGGAGCGGTGCCTTGAGCGGCAAATGCTCCTTCAGCGCACAACGATGCAAGTGCCATCTTGCCAATGCCGATACCACATTCGCTAAAGAAGTGGCGCCGCGTTGTCTGATGTAAGCGATTGATGGGAGTGTTCAAGGCTTTGTCACCATTTCATCTGTATTTAGAAGTGCGCGTGAAATCATTGACCATGCGCTGGGCGCCGATGTGCCTGACACGATTGACTCGTCTACAAGTATCTCAATGGCAATCGATTCCGATGGTTTCGGAGGGCGACAAAGTGTCCGCATGAACAGCGAGTTTACCCTCTTACCTGTTGGAAGGCTGGCAAGCTGGTTACCCAGCGAGCGTGCTGCTTCTAAAATTGTAACATCGTTGAGCAACGTTAAAGCCTGAAGGGGTGTCGTGGATGCTTCACGGCGCGCAACACAGGCTTCACCGCTCGGAGCATCAAAGGTTGCCGCCATTGCAAATGGGGCGGTTCGCTTGGCAAATGTATACACACCACGCCTGTAGCGATCCTCTCCCGTCGAAACATTCCACTGGAGCGCTCCGTACGATCCTTCGGTGGTCACGCCTGCTGGTTGGGGCGGGAACACGCTGGGGCCACCAATCTTAGCGGAAAGCTGACCTGCTGCGGCGAGAACACTATCGCGAATCTGCTCGGCATCCAGCCGGACACGTGGGCCACGCGTAAGCGCAATGTTCTCAGGGTCCGCAGACCTTTGGGCCGGTGGTACTGTCGCAGACTGTTTATAGGTATCAGACGTCACTATCAATCGATGAAGTTTCTTGGTTGACCAACCATCCTTCATAAAGCGGACGGCAATGTAATCCAGCAGCTCTTGATTGGATGGAAGCTCACCCTGGGTACCAAAATCGTCCAATGTCTTGACAATGCCACGCCCGAAAAATGCCTGCCATTGCCGATTGACGTAAACACGTGCTGTTAGGGGATTCGATGAACTTACCAGCCAACGTGCAAAATCCAACCTCGTTTTAGGAGCAACGGTTTCGTTTGGTGATTTTAAAATGGCTGGAATGGCCGGCGTAACCACTTCACGCGGTTGAAGAAATTCACCACGGTGATGTAACTGAGTGCGTCTTGCATCGTTTGCTTGACGCTCTTGCATTACCAGCGACATCGGTGCTTGTGGCAACCTCTCCAGTCCTACGATTTCACTGACGATGTCCGCCAGCTCAGCACGCGTCTGCGCAAAGGCAAATTTGACCGAATCAGACGCAGTGCCTGCAACAATCGCGTCCTGGACATCTGGCTCAAGAGCCGATGTCGGTGGCGAAAGACTCTCAGCTGACGACCAGCGGAACTTTCCGATTCCAGCAGCGTAGTACTTTTCGCAAAGCATCCGAATGGTCAACCGCTTACCCGTAACTGGTTTGCTCAGGGATAGCCAGGCTGTGTTGTTACGCCCGATGTTTCCGCCAGGGGACCACGCTGTCAGGAGGTCGCCATCTACTGCATTTTGTGGAGATGTTCCTCCTGGAACGGCTAATGTCTGTCGTGAAAACTGGACCGGCTTTCCGTCGATATCGACAGTAAGCTCCGTAAGCGCAAAGTCGCCAAGGGGGCCTTCGTACGCCGTTCTGCCTGGTCCACCCTGCGGGAACATCGCGTCTGCCATCGTTTCAAGTCTAAGCGAACCGATTGTTTGACCAGCCACGTCATAGGTGATCGTGTATGTGTCAGACTTTCCTTGATCACCGCCTGCGAGAACAATTCCAGAACCTAAGTGTCGAAGTGTCGGCAATGTTGATGTCAGTGAGGAAGGTTGGAGCGTCGTGAATGGATGTGTCCGCTTTCGACTCTCGGACATCCACATTGAAAACTCAGCGTCAGGGTTGACCTTTGTTGTTTGCGTGAGTTGATTTACCAGCGCTGCAACTTTGAACTTGCCAACGGTGTGGTTTCCGCCAAAATCCTGATGGATGGTGATGCGTACACGTTTGCCCGCTGCCACGGATTCTTTTAGGGTTAGGTCAATGTACTGATCGCGGCGCCAATCTCGACTTGGGTCATGGATAGCCCAGCCTGTTTTTGGGTCGTTGTCGATCACACCGGATGCTGAAAATCCTTGCTGCTCCGCTGAGGCCTTTGCCGAGCGGATGTCGAGCTTCTTTCCATCAGCCTCCACATCAATACCGGTGATGACAAAGTTGCCGTGGTCTGTACGTCCCGGTCCAGCGCTGCCCGCTGTGAGAGCCGTGATTCGCAAGGCATTGGTAGTGGTACGTGGTGAAACATCGATTGAATACGTATCCGTTGGAGTCGTGATACCACCGGCGGTGATTGTTCCATCTGGATCAATAGACAGCTTGGCTTTCTGGGCTTTCACAGACTGGACATCAAGAGGTACCTCAATACGTGATGCAACAGGATTCCATTGACTAAAAATGTCGGCACGTAGCGTCTTCGCCGTTGCTTGATTCGTCTTGATACTCGCCTTTTGAACATCTGTATATGCGGCGAATTCGGGTTCATCTGCGTTGTTGAGGTAAGCGAACAAGCGGTAGTAATCAGTGTGCGTGATCGGGTCAAACTTGTGTGTATGGCATTGAGCACATCCGACTGTTAGGCCTAACCAAGTTGTTCCCGTGGTCGCCGCCCGGTCTACAACCGAAAGGAAGCGGTATTCATTGGGGTCAATACCACCTTCTTCATTCATCATCGTATTGCGATGAAACCCAGTCGCAATCCGTTGTGCGTCCGTTGGAGATGGGAGCATGTCTCCGGCTAACTGCTCAATCGTAAATGCTTGGAATGACTTATCGCTATTAAATGCGTTGATAACGTAATCACGCCAAGGCCACATCGTCCGCGGGCGATCCTTTTCGTAGCCATTTGTATCGGCATAGCGGGCAACATCCATCCACTTACGCGCCCAGCGCTCGCCATAGCTTGGGGCTGCCAGGAGCTTGTCGACCTGACGCTCATAGGCATCTGGTTTGTTGTCTACGAGAAAAGATGCAATCGTCGATGGGGTTGGAGGCAGCCCGGTGAGATCGAGGGAAACGCGACGAAGTAACTCTAACTTCGTTGCTTGACCTGCGTGTCGAAGGCCAAGGCGAGTTTGGCGTTTACGTACAATGGAGTCAATCGGGTGACCTACTGTAGTTGGCAGCTTCGTAGCTATTGGAGGGATGAAAGCCCAGTGTTGTTTGTATTGTGCTCCTGTGGCAATCCATCGTTCTAGAAGTTTTATCTGTTGGGTGCTCAGCGGTTTGTTTGTCGTAACCGGGGGCATCAGCAGAGCTCCCGTCGCATGCACTCTCTTCGTCAACTCTGACGTGAGGGGCTTTCCGGGAGTGATTGCACGTTTTCCGCTTGAGAGTAGCTTAGTGGCACCTTCGAAGGTGTCGATACGCAAACCTGCGGCTCGCTGTTTGTCATCCGGGCCATGGCACTTAAGGCAGTGATTCGAAAGGATTGGCCGGATGTCACGGTTGAAGTCAATCGGCGACACACTTGGTTTTAGCGGAGTGTCTGAAAATGTCAGCAGGCCAAAAACGAGCGAAAATGCAAGTCCAAACATTATAGTCAATTGCCGATGCTCCCTAGGTGGGTATTTCCGCATTCAGGCAGTGTAAGTCCTGCAAAACTCTGCAGAACTTACACATTTAGACTAACTTATTCGGGATTAGGCACCAATCGCATCAAGGATGAGCGATGCTCCTCCGAAGATTCCGGCATCATCACCGAGCTCCGCCGGTACGATTGGACAGACATCGACCATAGTCCTGATTCCGTTGGCTTGTGTTGCTCTTCTGATTGGGTCGAGGATGAGGTCACCCGCACCAGCAACTCCGCCACCGATGGTGATCATTTCTGGGTTCAGCAAGTTAATGATTGACGCGATGCCAAGACCAATGAAGTAGCCTGTTTCATCAAAGGTTTCAATGGCCACTTCGTCTCCAGCAATTGCAGCATCTGCAATCATCTTAGGAGTGAGGAAGTGCCAGTCCTGTTCTGCAAGAATGGTGCGACGGCCGGCGCTGATCTTACGGGCACATCGTTCAACGATTGCTGAGATTTGTCCCATGGCCTCTAGAGAACCAAAGGCCGCTGCGCCGCCACGGTTGCCGGCAGCGATGATGATATGTCCAATCTCGCCAGCTCCGCCTGTCGCTCCGGTCCACAGCTTCCCATCAAGGATGATCCCGCCACCGATCCCGGTACCAAGGGTAACCATCACCATGTTGCGAACTGCTTTACCCGCGCCAAAACGAAACTCGCCGAGTGCTGCGACGTTGGCATCATTGCCCATCAAAACCGGTAGTTCTGTGGCAGCGCTGACTTTCTCTGCCAAGGCAACATTAAGGTACTGCTGGCCGTTGTCGTAGAAGTTTGGAGCCCACAGCACATGCGTTCCCTGAGGATTGATATGTCCTGGAACACCGATACCGAGTCCCGCAATTTTATCCTTGGCGACACCGGCAGCTGAAATAGCCTGTGCAACGGCATCCGCTATTTGAGCCACGGTTTTTTCAACGCCTTCCATCGCATGGGATGGAGCACGGCCGCCACCAAGAGATTGTCCACTTCGGTTCAGGACTGCGGCTCTGACATTGGTCCCGCCTAAGTCAACGCCGATTACAAACTCCGCTGCGCTATTCCAACTCAAGATCTGCCTCCACTGAGTCTCCATCTAGTTACTCGATGGGAGTAAACGTGAGCCTCGGGCGAAGTATCACATTTTGGCTATCCGGATGTCAATCGCGGTTGGAGGGATAGGCCCATTTAGGGGCTTTGTGAAGCTGCAAAACGCCCGGCTATGTTCGGTGTTTACCGAACAAATTCAGGGTGTGATGAATTCCACAGTGCGTTGACTAAAAAAGTCAACTCGAAATGCCTATGCGGCGTTTGACAGCCGCCATCCCGCGCCCTAAAATCGACCTATTAACAATACCGGGTGGAGACCCAGTGGAGGACCGATGGAGTCCCCGTGGAGTCTTGATGGAGACCCGGTGGAATGCGGGTGGAGTCACCCGCTATATAGGATAAGCGTACACAGAATTGGCATTTCGAGGAGAACATTACCACGCAGTGGACGACAAGGGAAGAGTAATCATTCCCTTGAAGTTTCGCAGCGAGCTTGGTGCCACATTTGTGATCACCAAAGGCGTTGGTGGCTGTCTCTTCATCTACCGGGAAAAAGACTTTCAGGTGATTGAAGAAAAGCTTCAAGCGCAGCCTGTTCTCGATCAGCATGCATTGTTGATGAAGCGTTGGTTGTTCGCTGGAGCATCTGATATCCAAGTTGACTCTCAGGGACGTATTGCTATTCCTGCATCGCTTCGATTGCACGCTGGAATATCTGAGAACTCTGATGCGGTTATCGCTGGAACCGGTGAAAAGATTGAAGTTTGGTCTCGTGAATCCTGGATGCAAATGAATGCATCGATGGATGAAAGCAAGCTTATCGAGGCTGCGCAGCGTACTGGGTTGGGGGCTGAATTATAGTGTCCACCTACCATGTTCCTGTGATGCTAAACGAGTGCATTGATGGCCTTAGCATCAAGCCCGGTGGAACGTACATCGATGCAACGACAGGGGGAGGCGGGCATTCCGTTCTCATCTGTGAGCGATTGGCTGGCACCGGGAAACTGATTTGCCTCGACCAGGATTCCGATGCGCTTGCTGCGGCCAAGTTACGTTTGGGCTCCCCTGGAAATGTGTCCTTCGTTCAGGCAAACTTCTGCGACCTCACCAAAGTGATTGCCGAGCATGCATCCAGCGGCGTCGATGGCATTCTCTTTGACCTCGGAGTTTCCTCATTCCAGCTGGACACTCCTGGTCGCGGCTTTGCAATTCGCTTCAAAGGTCCGCTCGACATGCGAATGGACCAAACAAGTGATGGGGAGACTGCGGCAGATCTAGTAAACAGGCTGCCTGAAGCTGAAATCGCAGAACTATTGTTCACTTACGGAGAAGAGTCTAGGGGCCGACGTATTGCAAAAGCAATCGTAGACGCCCGGCCGCTAAAGACGACTGAAGATCTCGTTGATGCGGTTCGAAGGGCGATGCCAACTGGGACACGCGCCGGGCAGGTTCACCCTGCGACTAAAGTCTTTCAGGCACTCCGTATTGCAGTAAACGATGAGCTTGGTGTGTTACCAAAGGCGATTGGCGCAGCAGTGAATGGTCTTGCTGTTGGTGGGCGAATCGTCGTGATGTCGTACCACTCACTGGAAGACCGAGTAGTAAAGCGGATTCTGTCTGAAGCCGCAGGCAAATCAATGGCATCCGATGGCTGGACGGTCACCGATGTCCCAAAATTTCTAGATTTGATTACACGAAAAGGTGTTGGTCCATCGGATACCGAGCAACGACTGAATCCGCGAAGCCGAAGTGCAAAGCTGCGGATCGCTGAACGTGTTAGCACCGGGATGCTACAGGGGATGGGAGTTTAACATGTTGGACTTTGATTGGAATCAAATGCGTACTTCGATCCCGGCCCAAACCAGGATTACATCCGGACAGGTCACGATCGCTACAGCGCCCACTAAACAAAAACGCAAACACCTCCTCGCGCGCCACGGTCGTACCGCGATGACGTTGACGTTTCTTGTTATCGCGTCCAGCTTGCTCACAAATTTTGCGCTTCATACCATCGCGACATCCATTAGCTACAAGGTGCAGCTGGCAAAGCTTGAGTGCGCAAAACAACTGGAGCGCAATTCGCGGTTGCAAATGGCGTTGGATGACTTGGTCGCCAATCAAAATTCGGCCCAAAAACTTGGGTTGACAGAATTCAGCACACCAGAGCGCATTTCGATAGGTGTTAAGTAAGCATGAACGAACGTCGCAACACGCGTCCTGGACGTGTTCCAGCACCACCAAGACCAACAGCACCGCGGTCCACTCCGAATGTTCAAGCAATCAACCGTGCCCGCAAGGATGAGCATGGCAGGATGGGAATTGTCCTTTGGATCGGTGGATTAGCGTTTACACTTATTGCAGGCAAGCTGACGCTGATTCAGCTGGTTCAGCGCGACATCTATGCTGGTCAGTCATCGGTGTCACGCATTCGCCATATTAACGATGAGCCACGGCGCGGGATGATTGTTGATAGAAACGGTCGTGCGCTGGTGATGAACGTTCCTGCAGTCACAATCGTTTTTGATGCAAACATCCTTGTAAAACAGACTGGGGATCCTGAGGATCTATTAAGTGCGACTAAGATTGGGCTCGAGGAGGCACTCCCCGGACTCGATCTGGCATCGATGTTGACTTCATCGAATGAGATTCTGTTGCGTCGGAACAATGCCCGAGCGCGATTTCAGCCTGTTGAGCTTGTGCGTGACCTCGATCTCGCAAACTTAGATCTAAAGGTACTGCGAAAGCTCCCTGGAATTGGCATCGTAAAGACGACAAAGCGATCCCTTGCATCCGGAGAGATAGCTGCAAGTGTTGTTGGACTTCTAGGGAGGGATGCGAATCCACTCTCCGGTATGGAACTGGCGATGAACGAGCACCTCATTGGTGTTCCCGGTCAACGATATCTGGCGAAGGACTTGGACGGTATTATTCCCGGGACCGAAGAAGTTGTTTCTAAGGTCAAGCATGGAAACGATGTCGTCCTCACGATTGACTCTGTACTCCAATCAGAGGCTGAGTCACTCGTGCAAAGTGTCGTTGCCAAGAGTCATGCCCAGTATGGTTCTGTTGTCGTGTTGGATGCCAATACGGGTGATGTATTGGTCATGGCCAATGCAACAGGTATAGATACGATAAAGAACGCACCAAAGGGCCTCCAGAAACTTTTGCTCACGAAGAACTGGGCTGTCGAAGGCGCAAATGAACCAGGCTCGACGTTTAAGTCATTTACGATTGCATCTGCCTTAGATGCCGGAGTCATCACCACAAACTCCAGTTTTTTATGTAACGGCGAACGACGCATCGGAAAGCGCGCAGTCCACTGCGCACCACATGGTGTCTTTCAACATGGACATGCGTCACAAGATGTCAGTGGTGTTATCAAACAATCCTGTAACGTGGCGACGGCTGAGATTGCCTCTCGCCTCGGATGGGATCGCTTGACATCTACGCTGCATGCAGTTGGATGTGGGCAACGGTTGGAGATTGGACTCAACGGAGCCACGCGGGGAGTGTTTCCGGAAACTGAGTCAAAAATAGGACTTGCTACGTTGTCCTTTGGCCAAGGACCGGCAATCAGCCCACTGCATTTGGCAAGTGCCTATGGTACGTTTGTCGATGGTCGCTTTAGACGCCCAACGCTAATTCATGCAGTGCGTGATCAGGTCAGTGGAGCCGTGAAGCTCACGAAGCGAAGTGAGGCTGAACGCGTTTTCTCGGCCGAAACGGCAACACAAATGCGTTCCCTGTTAAAGGATGTTATTGAAACCGGAACGGGTGTAAAGGCGCAGCTTGCCTTTCATGATGCTGGTGGCAAAACGGGAACCGCACAAATGGTCGAAGATGGCCGTTACAGCGGTAAGTACATGGCATCGTTTGTCGGTTTGGCTCCGATCAAAGAACCCAAATTCATTGTAGCCGTCACGATAGCTGCACCAAAAGGTGACCACTACGGAGGATCCGTGGCTGGTCCTGTCTTCAAAGAAGTCATGGAGCGTGCGATGGTCAGGTATGACATCCAACCTACTCGGACGAAACGTCAGCTAAGCCAGCGATCCGATTCTGCTGGCAAGGGTGATTAGAGCCTGACATGTTGAGTGAGCTTGTTGACCTTCTCGGCACTCCAATTCTTCCGACACCGAGTCGGTTTAATGGAGTTACCCATGACAGCCGAAAGGTAACTTCAGGGGACATTTATGTTGCTCTGCGTGGGGCTAACTTCGATGGTCACGACTTTATAGCGAATGCCATGTCTATGGGAGCGGCGGCTGTTATTGTCGAACGGTCTCGCCAATCGTTACTGGTAGATTCCAATATCCCTGGGTGGTCTGTTCAAGATCCACGTCAAGTTATGGGCTATGTTGCCGATATCGTTTATAACCACCCGTCCCATCATATGCATGTCGTGGGTGTCACGGGTACAAACGGCAAAACCAGCACCACTCATATCATTGCACACTTGGCCAAGGGTCTGTTTCAACAAACGGGAATCATCGGGACCTTGGGTGCTTTTGCAAGCGGAGTGTCCGTGCCTGGACAAAGAACAACTCCCGAGGCGCCTGACCTTCAGAGCATGCTTTCGGCAATGCAAAGTCACTCTGTAGATATCGTTGCAATGGAAGTTGCGTCCCATGCGCTTGTTCACGGTAGGGTGAACGGATGTTTGTTTGATGCTGCGGTCTTCACAAACCTGACACAGGACCATCTGGATTTTCATGGAAGCATGGAGTGCTACTTCGAAGCGAAAGCACGCCTGTTTACGACACACTTTGATGCTGTCAGTCAGCGTGGGAAACAACCGTTTGCAGTCATTGGGATTGATACTGAGTGGGGAAATCGCCTGTGCACCATGATGCGTGATTTTCCTTTCACTACCTACTCTGTCAATGCTGGGGCGGCTGCTGATTTGGTTGCTGTTAACATCCGTTTGTCGGCATCATCGACCGAATTTGATCTTCTTTTTGACAATCAATCATTCCGCGTGGTTTTGCCGCTCGGAGGAGCGTTTCAGATACAAAATGCGCTTGCGGCACTTGGATGGTTTATTGGTGCGGGCGGCTCGGTGGCTGATGGCGTAGCACTGTTTCGTACTTGTCCTCAGATTCCAGGACGGTTTGAAATTGTGCTAAGTAAACAATCGTTTGCTGTGGTTGTCGATTACGCGCACACACCTGATGGTCTCGAGAATGTGCTGTCGACAGCCCGTGAACTGTGCTACGGCAAGCTGATATGTGTGTTTGGTTGCGGTGGCGATCGGGACCGCTCTAAGCGACCTCTAATGGGCGCCATTGCTGAAAAGTATTGCGATGAGGTAGTCGTGACCTCTGACAATCCACGGTCTGAAGATGCTGAAGTGATCATCGATCAAATCATTGCTGGGATGTCGAATCATTGTGTTGTTCGGCGGGAGTCGGACCGAAGGGTAGCAATTGCACAGGCGGTTACATCGCGTGGTTCCGATGACGTAGTTGTTATCGCTGGCAAGGGGCATGAAACCTACCAGATAGTTCACGATCAGATTATTCCCTTCGATGATCGCTTAGTTGCCTCTGAGGAACTTTCAAAATGCTCCTGACACTAGACGTTGTCGGCCGAATTCTGGGTCAGGCGATTGACGACAAGTCCGTGGTCAGCGGTGTTTCTATTGACACGCGTACCTTGATGAATGGCGCTTTGTTCGCTGCGATACGCGGTACAAAAGTTGATGGCCATGACTATCTCTTCACTGCCATGGAGCGAGGTGCTTGCGGCGCGATTGTGGAAACAATAAATCCTTCGGTCGATCTGCCGCAGATCTGTGTCACAAACACCGTAGATGCATTGGGAGTTCTGGCGAACTGGGTTAGAAAGCAGCGGAATCCGACCGTCATCGCTGTGACGGGGAGCTACGGCAAGACATCCACGAAAGACATGGTTGCTTGCGTTCATGGCCACGAAAAGTCATGCCACTCGACCATTGGCAACTTCAACACTGAGATAGGTCTTCCACTAACGGTCCTCTCAGCTCCTGATGACGTAGATGTGCTTGTCCTTGAAATGGGTATGCGAGGCCCAGGGCAGATCGCAGAGTTAGTACGCATCGCTGAGCCAAGCATTGGTGTGATCACGAATATCGGAAGCGCACACATTGAGCTACTTGGGACGCGTGATGCTATCGCGACAGCGAAAACTGAGCTTTTCCGGGGGCTTTCACCGGATGCAACGGCAGTGTACTCGGAAGCCATCGATTTTAAGTCCGTTGTTGATGCCAGTGCGGCCCATTGCCGTCGGTTTATCGTTGGTGAGTCCGAAGCCTGCGATTTGATTATTTCAGGTGTTCAATTGGGAAGGTTAGAGACTACTTTTCATCTCACCCACAAGGGAGATTCTGTTCGCGCTGTTGTCGCTTCTCCGGCGAGATTTGCAGCCATCAATGGTGCGCTTGCCGTCGCAACTGGGCTTGCAGCCGGCATGACGTTGTCTAGCTGCGTCACTGGATTGGCAAACTGGCGTCCGAGTGAAGGGCGGATGCGACCGCGGACGATGGCAAATGGTGCGGTCGTCCTCTCGGATGCTTACAATGCCGCGCCTGAAGCGATGCTTGCGGCCATTTCGGTACTGGCTGACATAGGTAGCCAAACGTCTGGAAACACATGGGCCATTCTGGGTGAAATGCGGGAGCTGGGTGTAGAAACCAAGCAGTGGCACTTGGCCATCGGCGAGGCGGTTAGCACATCCGGAATAAAGCATCTGGTAATTGTCGGTGCTGCAGCAACGGATTACCGTACGGGAGCCATTGTGGCTGGGATGAGCCCTGATCAGGTCCATTACTTTGATTCCCCAGCGAGTGCTGCGGTCGTGTTACAGCAGGTGATCGGTGAAACCGATGTTGTCCTCATAAAGGGGAGCCGTGCTGCCGGTCTTGATCTGATTGTTGACATGCTTTGCGGAGGCGCATCATGACGCAGTATGCACTACTTGGAGCAGGCGTCGTTGCAGGCAGTCTTCTCTCTGCTGGCATTACATGGCCTGTGCGTAACTATCTGCTCAAACAATCAACCGTGCAGCCAATTAGTGAGAATGCACCTGAAAAGCACAGGGTCAAGCACGGCACGCCAACGATGGGGGGGATTAGCATCCTCCTTGCGATCCTTATCGCTGGCTCAACCATGATCCTCACTCTTCCGTCAAAATTCGATGGGAAACTGCTCGCGTTGTTACTGCTAACCACATTTTTCGGTGGAGTCATTGGTGCTGTTGATGATGTTGGCAAGGTCTTGGGGGCGAACAACAAAGCCGGGTTATCTGAGCGTGTAAAGCTGATGTTGCAGCTTGCTGTTTCCGTCCTTTTTGTTGTTGGCTGTCGGTTGATGGGGCATCCCGTCCAATCACTTATTCCGGGACTACCAGTCGTTATTGCCGATGGTCTGGCTGTCCTTTTTATTACAGGTTTTTGTAATGCGGTGAACTTTACGGATGGCCTCGACAGCCTACTGGCAGGTGTAAGCACGGTCGTTGCGATGTCGCTCGGAGTTTTGTTGATGATGGCTCCATCGATACCGGTCTTGATTGGGATCTATGGTGTCGTTGGAGGTGCAACACTCGGGTTTCTTGTGTGGAACGCATATCCAGCACGGATTTTCATGGGGGATACCGGTTCGCTTGGATTGGGGATGTTTTTTCCTGCAGCAGCGTTACTTTCAGGTCAGGTTTGGGCACTTGTCACATGCGGTGCGATATTCCTACTTGAAATCGGTTCGATGATGCTGCAGCGATATGTTTTCAAGTACCGACGGATTCGCTTTGGTATTGATTACGCACGTGAACACAGGGTCTTTCGACGCGCTCCACTTCATCATCACTTTGAAGAATGCGGTATGCATGAAGTGCAAGTCGTTGCGATATTCGTTGTTTTCACAACCCTGTGTTCCTTTTTATCGTTGTTGTTAGGTGTGGGATGAGACGGGAGACTACTGGAATGACGGGACCTGCCATTATTACAAAACGTTCGATAAGTGATCGGGTGCACGAGATGTTGTCGTCGTGGACATCCCTTGATGGCAGATTTATGGCCGTTGTGGTCGCACTGGTTATCGCAGGGATTTTGGCAGTGACATCATCGTCATTTGCCATGGCACTTTCGGTACACGACGATGCGTGGTTCTTTACACGTAAACAACTCGGTTCCGCGGCCCTTGGCGTTGTCTGCTTCTTCGTAATCAGCAATATCCCAGCCTCGCTCATTCGCCGCTTCGCACCCTATGCCTTTGGATTGTCAGCAATACTCCTCTTAGCGGTACCCTTTATCGGACGTGCTGCGCTGGGGGCAAAACGATGGCTCTTCTTTGGGCCTATCCAGCTTCAGCCGTCTGAGATAGTCAAATTCACTGCTGTCATCTGGTTGGCAGCAATCCTTTCAAGCGATCGCCGCCGTGTCAAAAGCATGTTGCAGCACTGGATCCAGATTGGTGTCATTGGCTTCTTGATTATCATGACCGAGCGTCAACCTGACCTGGGAACAGCGCTTTGTATTGGGATTGGTGTTGTTGCGACGCTCTTCGTGGCAAACATCCATCGAAGTCAAATCATCGCAATCATTCTTGTTGGTGCATGTGGTGTCGGATACCTGGTCTTTGCGCCTCAGGGTGGCCATGACTATCGTTCAGGTCGTTTTGCAGCAGTTGCGGATCCAGGCAAAGACAGAGATGGTGCCGGGATGCAAAACTGGAGAAGTTTAGTTGCGTTGGCCAATGGTGGTGCTACAGGGCTTGGGCTCGGTCAGAGTCGTGAGAAGCGACGTGGCGGAGTCCCGATGCAACGCACAGACTTCATTTTTGCTGTGGTTGGAGAAGAAGTTGGTCTTGTTGGAACGCTTAGCTTACTCGCGTTGTACCTTTGGTTGCTGATGGTTGGGATTAACTTGAGTGTGCGGTCGACAGACCCGTTTTCACGGTATGCAATTGCCGGCATAACGTCATCGATCGTTGGCCAAGCACTCCTCAACATGGCTGTCGTCACCAGCATTGTTCCCGCAACAGGAATTCCATTGCCTCTGGTTAGCTACGGTGGAACAAGCTTGGTCTTAACGTTGGCTGCACTCGGAGTTGTCGCGGCACTTTCACGTCGCAAACCAGCTCGCAATATGGGCATGGAGAAGTAGGAAGTCCTTGAAAATAGCAGTTTTAGCAGGCGGCACTAGTGCTGAGCGGCCAGTATCTCTACAAAGCGGGCGTCAGGTCTACGCGGCATTGGTACGCCTTGGCCATGATGTCGAATGGTGGGATGTCAAGAAGGACCTTATTGAAGCCCCGGCATCTGCAACAACAAGAGCCCTACAGGATGTAGCTGGGCGGTCAGAGCTATATCCAGATGTAGTGTTTATTGCGCTACATGGACCGGATGGTGAAGATGGCACTGTTCAGGGGTTTCTCGACGTGCTTGGAATACCCTACACAGGATCTAAAGTCTTGGCCAGTTCGCTTGCAATGGACAAAGTTAGAGCAAAAACGATGTTTGCTGCATCCGGTATCCCAGTTGCGGCCCACTTAGTTTTCAACAGGGATGACATCCGTAGCCGTTCCTGCATACGCAAAATTGAGCAGGACTTGGGCTTACCCTGCGTGGTCAAGCCCGTCAAACAGGGTAGCTCGTTTGGTACATCTGTTGTCACCGATGTTGGCGACCTGCCAAAAGCGCTTCGACTAGCATCCAAATACGATGTAGAAATCATGGTTGAAGAGTTTATCCCCGGACGTGAAATGACGGTTGCCTGCATCGGGACCACTACCGTTGCGACGCTACCAATCGTTGAAATCATCACTAAGTCAGGATTCTTTGACTACACGAGTAAATACGGTACCGATGACGATGCGGCTCAGGAAATTGTTCCAGCAGAGCTTGAAGCAAGTGAAGCTGAGGAGGCTGCCAACCTCGCATTGGAGTGCCACTCAAGTCTTGGGTGTCATGGCTATAGCCGTACAGACATGATCCTCAGTGAGCACGGTTTTTATGTACTCGAAACCAATACTCTTCCTGGCATGACCGAGACGAGTCTGCTTCCTAAGTCTGCTGGAGCGATTGGGATGTCATTTGATGAACTTGTTGGACGTCTTGTTCAGCTGGCACTAGGGGACTAGATCATGGCCAAGGTAGTGGTACGTCAAGATCGGATTTCAAGCAATCTGAGTGCAGCCAGACTTAGGACGAAAAAACGTGGCCGCGATCTGTCCAAGTCTGTTGTTGCTGGCCTCATGACACTCCTCCTGATTCAAGGCGCTGTTGCGTTGTATGTGTCACCTGTCTTTGCAGTGTCGTCAGAGTCATTGTCAGTGACTGCATCACCGCTCTGCACTGAATCGGAAATACGAAACTTCATTCAGCCGGAACTACCCAAAAGCATCATGCGGCTTCCTACATCGCGGTGGAGTGATGCACTTGGAAACATACCGGCAGTGAAGTCAGCACAGATTTCGATTGGTTTTCCTAACAAGCTTAACGTCGTGGTTGTCGACAGACAGGCGCGATTGGTGTCAGATTTGGGTTCGTTGGGCAAATGTGTGCTTGATGGTGAGCTTGTTCCGTTCAGAAATGCGACAGCTGAGGATGAAGCACTTCCTAAGCTAGTCCTGCAATCCGAGGATGCAAACCCTGAGTTTGGAGTATGTGTCACAGATGCAGCACAGGTGATGGGGGTCCAGACCATCACAAAGTGGCTAAGTGAACATCCTGACATTGCTGCGTCATCCATCAATGTTCAGAACAATCATCTTGCGTTTGTAATCAGTAAGTCAAATGTAAATGTTTTACTCGGTACACCACGAAGATTAATCGAAAAGCTCGACTCACTACAAATCCTTGTCAAAAAGCGTCCAGACCTCCTAACATCACGGAAATACTCTGCAGTTAATCTATTTTCAGATGAATATCCTGCACTGGTTGTTAGGTCTGAATCCGCCGAGAAATCCGCCGTACCATAGATTTAAGTAGGTAATTCATGGAGCACGCCCGGTCCTGGACAATTCAGATTTCGGTTCTATCAGTCATCATGGGGGGACTGGTAGCTTTGTCACTCAAAACTCAGGACAGAATCCTTAAGGATCAGCTCCCCGATGTACGCCAGGGACGACTAGCGCGTGCGTTTGTCGAGCTCCGCGAAGATGCCACTTCCCTTCGTCGACAGGTCCTAGATCTTCAAAAACGCCTTCGTGAGTATCAGCTGCAAACAGGCTCTGATAGTGAGAAGTCCAAGTTGCTTGCTCAGGACTTAATGCTCGCAAACGTCCTCGCAGGAACCGTCTCTGTAAGTGGTTCCGGGGTTGCCGTCACGTTGCGCGACTCTAAATTAGCCGAACGGAAGCCAAATGACATTTCAGAAGCTGACTGGCGCGATCTTTCTGAAGAGTATTACATTCATGATCGGGACATCCGTGATGTAGTCAACGAACTAAGGGCATCTGGGGCCGAAGCAATCAGCGTGAATGATCAACGAGTGACTGGTCTCACTCCAATACGGTGCGTTGGTCCCGTGGTGATGGTCAATGATGTTAGGACAGCTGGTTCTCCAGTTATTGTTCGGGCTATCGGAGATCCGGATGCGTTGTTGTCTGGGATGATGATGACGAAAGGTGTCTTGGATGCCTTCCGAGACGTGGATCCAACCATGGTCTCGATTGATAAGGTCAAGTCCATGACGCTCCCTGCTTATGCTGGCTCAACAACGCTACGTTATGCGAAAGTTGCTAACGAAGTGAAAGCAAATGAGGCGCAGCGCCAAAGCGAAAATGCCGAGCGACTTGGAGACAAGGCTGTCCAGGATCCACAATCCGTTATCAGAGATGGGGGAAAGAAGTGAAAGGTCAAATCTTATTTCCGCTCATCGGGGTTACTTTTGGATTCTGTGCAGTGTACTTTTCTCAATACACTCTCTCACCAATGTTCGCACCCTACCTAAGTATTGCGGTATTGGCTGCATTGGATGCCATCTGTGGTGGAATCAGAGCTGCCCTTGAAGGCAAGTTTACGGATGGCATTTTCATAACTGGATTCATCATCAATACTGTGCTAGCCGCTCTCCTCGCATGGATTGGTGACAAAATTGGTGTTGATATCGTTCTGGCAGCCGTTGTTATGTTGGGTGGAAGAATATTCCTTAACCTCTCACTCATTAGGCGCTTGTTACTGACAAAAGCGACGTCATAGGCATCTGTTTGCCTTTGTTTCCTTTTTGGTCTAAAACTTCCCAGTAAAGTTTTTGTAAGCAAACGTCCGTTCTCGTGACGCCCCTTTACTATCCCGGTATTCTCGCTAGTATATGCTTTGGCTAGTTTGTTTGCTCTTCTGTGAACAGGCGTTTGCTGGGGTGTGATAGGTAATTTTAGGTGGGAGCAAACAAATGAGTGACTTTGCAACGATCAAGGTTATTGGTGTAGGTGGAGCCGGCCAGAACGCAGTTAATCGCATGGTTGAATCCGGCGTTGAGGGTGTTGAGTTCTGGGCATTCAATACCGACATCCAAGTGTTGCAGACAGCAGCATGTGATCACACGCTTCAGCTTGGTCAACGTCTGACAAACGGCCTCGGAGCAGGTGGGAATCCTGAAATGGGTCGCCAATCCGCCGAAGAGAGCAAGTCTGAGATTCAGCGTGCGCTTGACGGTGCAGACATGGTCTTTGTTACAGCTGGCATGGGCGGTGGAACTGGGACTGGAGCCGCACCCGTTGTGGCACAGATTGCCAAAGAACTGGGAATTCTCACAGTAGCAGTTATCACCAAGCCGTTCCAGTTCGAAGGGCAACGACGACGCCAGGCTGCCGAAAAGGGCATCGAGGCGCTGCGGGCTAACGTTGATACGATTATCATCATCCCAAACGACCGTTTGCTAACTGTTGTTGGTAAGGATGTATCCATGCTGGATGCATTCAAGGAAGCGGATGAAGTTCTTCGGCAGGGAGTTGCTGGAATCTCGGACATCATCACCATTCCTGGTCTGATCAACGTCGACTTTGCAGATGTCAAGGCAGTCATGTCGAATGCTGGTACTGCGCTGATGGGCATCGGATTCGCTGAAGGCGAAAATCGTGCTGAAGAAGCCGCGAAGATGGCAGTGAGCTCACCGCTTCTCGAAACGGACATCAGTGGTGCGCGAAGCGTATTGGCAAACATCACCGCAGGGCGTGACTTGAAGATGTCGGAGCTGAACGTCGCTATGGACTTGATCCGTGAGCGTACAGATTCCGCTGAAGCAAATGTCATCTTTGGTGCAGTTGTTGATCCACGCATGGATGGTGCTGTACGAATCACTGTCCTTGCTACGGGTTTCAATGCGCTGCAGGCGCCAATCTTTGACCCAGTGGTCAAGTCAACCGTTGTTCCAGTTCTGACTCCTGTGCCTCCAGCTCCAACCGCGGAAGGCGGCATCGATATTCCTACTTTCCTTAAAAACAGAAAGTAGATATCTACGTACGAAACCTGGCACTTCGGAATGAACTTCTGATGTGCCAGGTTTTTGCATTTAAGGTTGATGTTGTCGATTCGAAGGTACCAGTCGTGGCAGATTGTCGAACATCGGCGCATTCAACAAAAGTGCAACCCGCCGTGTAGGAAGTTTGCTGATTGTTGTAACGTTTCGAGATACTTAGTACGGAACCTGGCACTTTGGAATCAACTTCGGGTTTGCCAGATTTTTTGCCTTTACAGTTGATGTTGTCGATTCGAATGTACCAATCGTGGAAGATTGTCGAACATCGTCGCAATTAAAAAAAGAGCAAACCTCCGTGTAGGAAGTTTGCTCCTTATCGTTCCGATGGAAGTAACTTACTTCAGAATAGTTACTTTGACTTGCTTACGTCCAACCCGCATCGCTTCAGCGCGCGTGTTGAAACAAAGGTCTATCCGGCGGCCCTTGATCGCACCACCTGTATCTGCGGCGATCGCAATACCGTAGCCCTCTACGTAGAGCCTGGTACCAAGCTTTATAAAGCGCGGATCAACTGCAACTACGCCAAAACGTGCTGCTCGGCCGGTAGCTGTTTTTCCACCCCATCGCCTATTTTCTGACGCGGAGTAGCCGGTTGCAGTCATCGTCAATGTTCTTCGGGACGTTGCACCGCGGGATGCCAGATAGATGCCCCGCAGGCCTTCCTTTACAACCGCTGTGACGGGAGGCTTGAAACTCACATTGAGCTTCTTGCGGCTGACACAATGATCATTGACAAATGTATCTTGGAAGACGACGGATTTTGATCCGTTTACTCCCGGGACAATAACCTGAGATGACCCGATACGCATTCCATCGGAATACACTTTCGATACACGAAAGGGCACCGCAGTCACTTCGGTTACCGTATCTATACGCTTACGGGAGATACGAATCGTCATCCCGCTGGTTAGTTTGGAAGTGAGTGATGGCGCAATGCTGTCCATCTTTGAAAGCTGAATATGCTGATCATCAAGCAGCTGTTTGACAGTTGCTTGTCGCGTATTCAGTTCTGTTTGCTTGCTTCCATCACGTAAAGTGATGTGCAAACTTTGCTGGCCGTAGGCATTTGCCACAATTGCGGTGATCGCAATCGCAACCGATGTGATTGCCGGACGGATCCAAGTACTAACTATTGGCACTTCTGCCTCCTTTCTCGGCGATGTCTGTGGAATCACAGTCATCCCGTGGTCAGGAGCGAACGTGGTGGTTCGCTCGTAAGCACAATTGCTTACGATGCGGCAACGCGAATATCAAAAGAATGACACTACAGTCGCGAAACCTTTTCACGATACCGTAGTGTTTAGTGACTGTCAAACATTTTCAGACAGATGGTCATTGTTCCGGTATTCTGGATGAATGGTTCATATTGATGTCGAGGCACTTCTCATTCGGACGCAGACGGGGCGCTACCACTTGCCACTACCTGCAAGGATTCGCTGGTTTCGTTCTGTAAACCCACTTTGGGGCATCGTAACGGAGCTTACACACATCGATAAGGAACGACAATGGGCTGTAGTACGTACACAGATTCTCTCTGATTCCGGTCACGTAATCGCAACATCGATGAAAGCGGATGAATCGAGAACACGGCCAGACTGGCTTGAAAGCATCGAAAATGGAAGCATCGAACGTGCACTGATTCTTGCTGGATTTCAACATGAGCGTGAACATTCAGCGGATGCAGCCAAGCCGGCTCGCGTGCCAGATAGTCCGGTCACTGCCCCCCAGGCAAAACCCGACAATGCGCCCAACATCGAGCTACCATCACACCTTCCATCACTTCGCACTGCTGCATCACTCACCGCAAAACCACGGAAACCAGATAACCTTGCATCGATCCAAGCCATGGCTCCTAAAGGCGGTCTCGTTGGTCAAGTCGAACGCATCAAAGAACAGGCAAGGGTCTATGCCGATCCCGGTGGAGATGATGAACCGACAGAAGATGAAGTCCTGTCCTAATGAGTAATCTCGGACCGGACATATCAAAACCATCAGGACTTACTGCGGTGCTGCAACGCCATGGCATCGGATTATCCAAGTCGATGGGTCAACACTTCCTCATTGATAAAAATCACCTTAGTAAAATAGTTGCTGCGGCGGGGATTCAACCCACAGATCATATTCTTGAAATTGGTCCCGGAGCAGGTGTGATGACGCGCTTGCTTTCGGCAGAAGCATCAAAAGTCTTCACCATTGAGCTGGATCATCGCATGATTGGCGTCCTAGATGAAACTCTTGCCGATCTTCAAAATGTTACCGTTGTTCAGGGGGATGCACTTTCCGTTGACTGGTGCATCGCGTTTTCCGATGATACTGCGACCAGGCTTGTCGCAAACATCCCTTATCAAATCACTTCACCGCTGTTGATTCGAATCCTCGAATCAGACCCACCGTTTACCCACGCAACGATTCTCGTTCAAAAAGAGGTTGCAGAGCGGGTGGTTGCTCCAGCGGGGTCAAAGGTTTTCGGAGCCCTTTCCTGCGTTGCACAGTTCGTTTGTGATTGCCATATTAGTTCAGTCGTGCCCCGGGGCGTGTTTTATCCTCCTCCAAAGGTAGACAGCGCTGTCTTGAATCTCCATCCGCATAATCGTTACAAGGGAATAACGATTAACGAGTTTACAAGGATCACCAGAGCCGCCTTTAATCAGAGACGCAAGACATTGCGTAACTCACTGACAGCGGGACTCGGGTGGAGTGATACGGACCTTTATGCAGTCCTTGAACAAGCATCAGTACTATCAGATACAAGGCCCGAACAAGTTAGTGTCGACCAGTTCTGTGAAATAGCTAGAGCCGCAAAGGCACGAGATATCTAGACATCGAGTTCTGGATGAATTGCCCATAAAGTCCATATCTTGGCTATACTGAAAATATGAAATTGTCTTCTATTTTTGTCATCGCCACGATGTTGGTCTCAATGCCCGTAGGCGCACTGGCGCAAACAACTCTCAATGGACAGTCGCCACAGTCTGACAGCAATCAATGGCAAAAGGATAAGCGCTCCTTAAAGGGAACAGTCCTACTGTTGAATGGACAACCAGCTGCCGGCGCTACGGTAGAGTGGCTTGCCGTGCCTTGGAGCGCTGCAGACATGACAAAGGTCCCTGCTAAAGTTCTTGACACCCGAAAAACTGGACCCGATGGCAAATTCGAATTCAAGAATGCTCCTGCACTCGCTAAAGTCGGCGGGGCACGTGTTGTTGCACGCGCTGAAGGCAAACTGATTACCATTCTAGAATCAAAGCTCTTGCCTGGCGCCGATGTTGTCCTTCAGCCAACGACGAACAGCAATGTAACTCTCACAGTTTTGGATCCAGCTGGAAAGCCTGCCGGTAAGGCAAAGTTAGACCTGAAATTGATGATTGCAGGGAACCGTATCAGCTGGATTTATCCACTTTCGATGTCTACAACCGATGCGGCCGGGACCGTCACCATTAACGGCTTACCTTCACCTGCACGATTGCGTGTGTCTGTGCTTGGTAAGCCATTCGACATCGCAGCGGGGATCAACGAAGTTATCATCCTACGCAAACCTGAAACCAAACCACAACCACTGAGGACGATTAAGCGATAGTTCTGGTGGGCTAAACGTTGATGTCAACCACGGGCAAAACAAACAATAAGCACCTGCAAATCATCGGAGCGATGCTGCTTGTTGCAGGTGTTGTTGTTTGGATGAGGTTCACTACGAAGCACTATCGTGTTCAGGACAACAGAAACTTGGATGCACTGGTTACGATAAAGCCAAAGCGAACGTCGCGACCGGTGTCATTCATCTCTGGTACTCTCGTAGGAAGCGCAGCATCTGCAGATTCCATTGAAGTCTGTTCAGGTAGCGGGGGGCGCCTCGCCGGACAAAATGTCCAAGCTGGAAAGCCATTTTCGCTTCGGATTCCGAAAACAAGTTCTGATGACATTGCAGTGGTTGCCAGATCAAATGGGCGCTTACTTGCCGCGATTTCGGGGACTGAAGCCAATGACTTCGCTGATGTCCGTGTTGGCGAATCGGTCTCCGTTACGTTTGCGACGCGTTTTGTCGATGTAACTTTGCGTCCAATACGCACTCGTCTGTCCGGGACCTTCACGATTGGTGATGTAACCACCTCTATCGACACTAAAAGTGACATCAATAGCTCTGACAATGGTGAATTACAGGTTCCCGGGTTACCGCAAAGGGGATTTGTAACGTTCGATATTCTGAATCCCGAATATGCTAAAACCTTTGCATTAACGAACATTGCACTGCGAAGCGACAAGGTTCGGACTTTTCCTAAGGTAAAGGTGTATCCGTCGAACGAGCTTCGGGGACGGGTGATTGATACAAAAGGGAAACCCGTTGCCAACGCAGAAGTCATCATCGGCGGAAACGTACGCAATTTCTGGATGCCAAGAGCTCGAACAGATGCACTTGGTAACTACACGTTTTCACGCTTGCCGAACGGTGTGTATTCCGTCAAGGCGTTGAGCCGTGAAGATGAATCCGTGTGTTCAGCTCCAATATCGCAAATTGAGTGTGATCATGGTATCCGGACTTCACTAGCTGATTTAACGCTCAATCGTGGTCGCATTGTCAAATTTGTTATCAATGATTCAAGCAGCAATCAAACACAACCGGTCTTCCTAAAGGTATCGGGTGAAGCTGATGGCAGGCCTTGGGTGATGACCTACCTAATGCTACGTGATCAACCAACTAAAATTCTTCTCCCAAAGGGTGTTGTTCATTTTTCTGCAAGCCAACAACCGCGCAATGGCATGATGCCCATCGTTAGGAACATTACAGTCTCACCAGCGGATATGACCGTGGATACGGTAAAAGATCAAATCGTTACCGTACGTATCCTGCCTCGACCTGTTTAAGTACTTTCCGTGGTCTAAATCACGAAAAAATATGGTCCAGAGCAACATTGCTATGGACCGTATTCCAACACAAACAAAGAATGGTTAGCCCCGCTTCAGGAGTGGTAAACCCGTCTTTTCACTTTCCGTTACAACATAACCGGTTGGCACGGCGTCGAGCGCTTGGGTATCCGGAGTCGTCGGCTTTATCTCTCCTGCGAAGAAATAAAATGGGATGGTTTTTTCACCACGGACGGTATTGCGGACATGAAGATAGAATGTCTTTCCAGACTTTGCTGAAACATGGCTGTATGCCATAGGGAATAGTCCTCCTAAAACAAATGGTAGTAATGTCACCTGATTTTATCTAGATGTGTCCACTACCATGGGCGCATTGTAACCACGAAATTGTACTGTTGCAATGAACCTTTTTCATAGTTTTGCGTAACGTTGGATTTTGAACCAATGATTGAATTTCAAACGACCTATTACTCATCTGCTGTCGGTCTTCAGTTAGGAGCCCGAATTCTGGTTCCAGAATCTGGGCCGAGCGGAAAAGCCACGCTCTATCTTTTGCATGGTCTTTCTGATGACCATTCCATATGGCATCGGCGATCATCCGTCGAACGCTATGTTGAGCCCTGTGATGCCGTGATTGTCATGCCTTATGGTGGCCGTGGATTTTACACAAATGCAGATCATGGGTCTAAGTGGGGCGATGCAATAGGCAGTGAGCTGTTGGCAAAAGTCGAAGACTGGTTTGGTGTATCTACATCGTACGAACATCGCTATATCGCTGGTCTGTCGATGGGAGGCTATGGCGCCTTCAGACTTGCACTGTCCAACCCTGGAGTCTATGGACACGCTGCTAGCATGTCAGGAGCACTAATGATTGGTTCCCAGTCACTCAACAATCCTCTCCGAAGCGCTGAGTACGACGATGAGCTACGACGTATTTTTACTGATAATCCAGTAGGCACAAATCACGATCTGCTACACTTGGCCGCACAGTGCGCCTCAACTGGCCAGCTACCTAACCTATGGATGGATTGTGGTGCATCTGACTTTCTCTTTGACGATAATCAAACGTTCTTTGCAAGGTTACTTGAGATGAACATGCCTATTCGCTACGAAGTGAGCGAGGGCGGTCATGACTGGCAGTATTGGAATCGCTTGTTGCCGGATGTTCT
This sequence comes from uncultured Armatimonadota bacterium, assembly GCA_903924445.1. Lineage (GTDB taxonomy): Bacteria > Armatimonadota > Armatimonadia > Armatimonadales > Armatimonadaceae > CAIRTT01. The sequence goes on from CAIYBQ010000348.1 coordinate 24,793, forward strand.
TCGCTGGATGAGACTTACCCCAGCAGCTTAGACTTTTGGATGATCTCCAATAGGTTTCTAAGGGCAACTCCGCGGTGCGAAATTGCATGCTTTTCTGCTGGACTTAGTTCAGCGGCAGTGATTTCGTAGTTAGGCGCAACGAAAAAAATTCGATCGTAACCAAAGCCACCGTGACCAGAAGACGAATGAGCGATTCGCCCTTCCATGGTTCCTTGCGAAACCGCAATTACATCGCCAGCTGCATCCGTTAGGGAAAGTGCACATACGTATCGACACGTCCGCTGGTCATCTGGAGTCTCTTGTAGGAGATCGAGTGTCTTTCGTATCCAATCTTCCGCTGATGACCCAGCGCCAGCCCAGCGGGCACTGAAAATGCCAGGAGCGCCATCGAGAGCATCGATACATATCCCGCTGTCATCCGCAAGGGCAGGTAAGCCCGTGAATGCAGCTGCTGCCTTTGCTTTGATCGTGGCGTTCTCTAAAAATGTCGACCCTGTCTCTTCAGGCTCCGGAATTCCAGGGAAGTCCCGCATCGAGTAGACTTCAACTGGAAATCCGGACAACATCTGTTGCAGCTCGTCCACTTTGTGGGCATTGTGCGTTGCAAGAACCAGTTGTGTCTTACTCAACGATTGATTGCCTTCACTTGTTCGGCAAAAAGTTGATCCAAACCAACTTGGGCAACATCGAGGAGTTTGTTCATCGTCACTCGATCGTAAGGCATTCCTTCTGCAGTTCCTTGAACCTCAACATAGCGGCCATCCGCAAGAGCAACAATATTCATGTCTACCTGCGCGCGGCTATCTTCTTCGTAACAGAGATCGAGAAGCGGTACTCCGCCAACAACGCCCACACTTACCGCTGCAATCTGGCCAGTGATGAACTTGTTGGACATACCCAAATTTTTGACCGCAAGACAGAGAGCAACGTAAGCACCGGTGATTGATGCACAACGTGTACCTCCATCGGCGCCGATCACATCACAGTCGAGGATGATTGTTCGCTCACCAAGGCGTTCAAGGTCAACAATTGCGCGGAGGCTGCGGCCAATCAGACGTTGGATTTCAATGGTTCTTCCGTTAGGTTTCAGACGGTCGCGTTCGTTACGGTCACGGCCAGAACGAGGCAGCATTGCGTACTCACCCGTGAGCCAACCGCTACCTTTACCCTTCATCCATCCTGGAACGCGCTCCTCGATGGTAGCTGTACAAAGCACACGGGTATCACCAAGATTGATTTGACAGCTTCCCTCAGCAAATGGCATCGCATTAGGAATGATTTCAAGGTTGCGAAGCTCGAGTGGTTCACGGTTGTCAAATCTAAGCATCAAAAATCTCCAGTCCAACCAAACAATATGCGCCAAAGAACGGACAATATTTTACATCTGTGAGAATCCACACGTGCGGCAAATGACGGAAATAATTGTCAGCTCAATGGATGTGTTCTGTGAACCATCTGCATAAACAAATGTCACGGAACATCCATCGATTCGGTTTCCATCATCAAGGAATCTTGGATGGAAGTTGAACGGTTCGTGGTTGCAAGCAATGGATGCCACCAAACTTGGCCCGATCGCTAGTGTCGGGATTAGCATCTCGTTCAGGTCAAATCCCAGCGACAAACAAATCTTTAGCAAGTCAGTTCGCCGACATGTTGTTTGAACGCTGCTAAGCAGAACCGTATGGCTGCAAGTTTTGACCCGTGTGAGGCCAACCTTTGTGTCGTCCTCAGGCACACGCAACCCCGGAATCCAAAAACGATAATCGGGAATCATCAAACCCACTGCGTTCAAAATCTCAGCGCGTACATCAGGAGAAATGGCGCGGGAAAGTTGAAATTCCGTTTCAATACCTAATCGGTTGGATGGAATTGCAGGCTGCACACACGAGTGTATTCGAAACACCCTTGTAATTGTGCACAAACGCTCCTAATATTGGCTCGTAGAAGGGGGATGTGCCACGTGAAGATGCGTGTTGTTCGACCCATCATTTTTGCATTGTTAGCTACAACTCTCCTTGCCGTATCACCCGCGATTGCCAAGGCTGACAAGATCAAACTGGTTGTCTGGGGACTCCAATCCGGTAAGGAAACGGCAGGTTTGGATGCTCAAATTGCTAAATTTGAGCGCCTGAATCCTGACATTGATGTCTCAAACCTGTCCATCGGTGCTGGGAAAATGAATCCCCAGAAACTGATGACCAGCATTGTCGGCGGTGCTCCCCCTGATGTTATTCATCAGGATCGTTTTACGGTTGGCGATTGGGCTAGTCGTGGAACGTTTATGCCCCTCGATGGCTTTCTTGCCAAAGAATCCGGCCCCGAATCCATCAAGGAATCCAACTACTATCCGGCAGCCTGGAAGGAAGCTGTATATCAAGGAAAGGTTTTCGCAATTCCGACCGGTATCGATGACCGGATGCTTATGTACAACCGCAAGGTTTTTCGGGATGCAGGGCTTGATCCAGATAAGCCACCGCGCACGTGGGAAGAGCTGCGAGCGATGGCGAAGAAAATCACATCGCGAAACGCAGATGGCACCTATAAGCGCATCGGCTACATTCCCCACCTTAGTACGTACGGAAACTCCTGGTTTTACATCTATTCATGGATGAATGGCGGGTCCTTTATGACCCAGGATGGCAAAACTTGTACGCTGAACACTCCTGAAAATGTGGAGGCTTTGCAGTATCTCGTTGACCTGTACAACGATGCTGGTGGTTACAACGCAGCTAATGTGTTTCAGTCAGGTTTTCAGGGTGGGGAGCAAGATCCATTCTTTATCGGCAAAATTGGAATGGTCATTCACGGTTCGTGGGTGATCCCAAACATTGCTAGGTATGCCCCTGACCTTGACTTTGGCGTCGCGCCACCGCCCGTTCCCGAAGCACGTCTAAATGGAACCGGACGCTTCAAAGGGATGGACCCGCAGCTTACTTGGACCGGCGGCTATTCATTTGCGATTCCTCAGGGAGCCAAACAACCGGAGGCTGGCTGGCGCTTCATCAAGTTCATGCTTAGTGAAGATGGCTACCGAACGTACAATGTTGCTGCGAAGGCATACAACGAGCGTCTGGGACGACCCTATGTGTTTGGTCTGACGGCGAATGCCAAAATCAACGATGTTTTGTTGAAAGAGTTTCCTCCGACCCTTACACGGTTGTACGCAGCACAAAAGGCCTATATAGACATCCTTCCCAAGGCAAACTACCGCCCGGTAACGTTTGTTGGACAAACCCTGTGGGATGCTCACGTGCGTGCAATGGAACGTGCTTCCCTTGGCGAACAAACACCCGAGGCAGCACTTGCAGAGCAGCAAGCTATCGTTCAAAAGGCACTAGATAAAGCCGAAAAACGAAACAAACTACCACTGTTCAACGCGACGATTCCTCTCGTAGTGATCGGTCTGATAACAGCTGCTGGGATTGCGTTTGGCATTGTTCGGATGCGAAAAGAGCTTGGCAATTCGCGAATGGCAAAGCGGGATGCTCTGGCTGGTTACTTAATGGCCGGTCCCTGGATTGTAGGCTTCATTCTTCTGACACTTGGGCCGATCGTTGCGAGCGCATTGCTCGCGTTCTGCGACTAC
>CAIYBQ010000349.1 GCA_903924445.1 uncultured Armatimonadota bacterium
AGAGTGTAGGGAGTGGCATCTCCAGCGAGGCTACGACAATACAGTTTGATTCCGTGCAGCCAGTGGAACGTATTCAGGTGTCACCGGGACAGCTGATGACCGATTCGCAAGAACTTGGAGAGGGTGAAGTCACCAACATCATGGATGGCGATGTCGATACCTATTGGCACACCACATGGTCGCTGAAGGAAGACGACTATCCTCACTGGGTGAGTATCCGTTTGGCTGCAAGCGAATCCATCCGGAAGTTGCGATTTCTTCAAAGGCAAAATCAGGAGAATGGCCGCGTTTCACGTATAAACATCGAGGCAAAGATTGCCAACCAGTGGGTCGTTGTTCGTGAGGCTACACTACGAAACACAACGGATTGGATTGATATAGAACTACAAACTCCGATGGTAACAGGTGAAGTACGGATCGTCGCAGTGAGTGAAGTAGGTGGCCACAAATGGGCATCACTCGCAGAAGTCGAACTCTACCGTGATTTCACACCGAAGAAAGAAAATCCATAACTTCAGGCAATGTCGGTAATCCTGCATCGTTTCCAAGGGCCGTGATTTTCACAGCTACGCATGCCTGTGCAAACCTTGTTATGTCTTGCAAGTTTTCGTACAGGTTTGCGTAAGCGAATAAAAATGCGCCATGAAAGCAATCGCCTGCGCCATTCGTGTCGACAACATCTTTGACTTGAAAAGCGGGCAGGCGGTAGGTGTTCGTTTGATCACCAACAACCACTCCTTGCTCAGCCAGCGTGATACCAACGACGCTAGCACCGAAGCTGCGCATGATTGCGAGCTGGGCATCGATGTTGTCTGGCTGGTCTGGCGTGAGGCCAGCGCTGCCAGATTTACTGGCGAGTATGATGTCGCACTGACTGAGCAATGCTTCCCGCCCTGGACGCATTGTTCCTAGATCAATACTTACGATGGTGCCCGCACTCTTAGCGGCCGATGCTAAGATTAGGTTTGTCTCCAGATCACGCCCATCCAAGTGTAGGATTGAGCCGACTTGAAATTTTCCGATAAGGGTGGAGACATCAATAGGTTCGAAATTCGTAGCTGGAATATTGACGATGGTTCGCGCACCGGTTATGGCTTCAATAATGACAATGGACCTGCTAGTCGTGCCATTTTGGCACACTTGCAAGAGAGATTCAGTTACAGATTCAGCGATTCTGTGTGAGATGAATTTGCCCGGTTCGTCATACCCTACGGCCCCACAGAAACTAGCGTCTCCACCAAGCTTTGTAAAGGCCTGAAGGGCAACAGGAACAGGACCACCGACTTGACGTAACGTTCCAGTCGCAGTTGTTTTGCCATCATGCACCATTTGCTGCACAACAACCATGTCGTCGACGTTTACCAACCCGTACCCGAATATCTTCATCTGTTTATTGAGGTTTCGCCAGCTGACGCTTCATAAATTGAAAGGCATCCCGGATGTGACTATCCCAGTAAGTCCATGTATGGGCTCCATCGAACTCTGAGTACTCATGCGGAATCTGCTTCGACAACAGAGCAACCTCGAGTTCTTGATTACTCTTGATGAGAAAGTCTTCCTTGCCGCAGTCAAAGTACAGCGAAGGACCTTCGTAGGTGCCATTCTTTAGGTGCTTCAAAACACTGGGAAGCAATGCATCCTTAGAATAGTTCGATTCTGTTTCTGTTGGGTATAGGTCTTTAGCCATTGTGAGCAGGTTTTTGTCAAACGTTGCCGTGCCCCAGCCGACTGCACCACTTAGGCTGGCAGCCGCACAGAACAGCTCGTTATGCTCAGTCGCTAGGTGAAGCGCTCCGTAGCCACCCATCGATAACCCGATGATGGCACGTCCATTCCGACTAGTGAGTGTCCTGAAGTTTTTTTCGACGTCTTTACGCAGCTCATCTGTGATAAACGATTCGACGTTCCCCAAGCCCGGAGAATCGTTGTACCAGCTGTTCCCATTTGAATCTGGCATCACAACGATAAAGTCTGTCGATGCCGTATACGCTGCAACGCCCGATTTCGAATTCCAGTCGTTATAGCCACCCCATGCACCATGAAGCAGATAGATGACTGGGTATTTACGGTTGTCACTGCCATAGGTCGATGGCAAAACGACGTTGTAGGAAACCTGCTTCTTGAGGTTTGAACTCATAAGGGTCTTCGTGACCGCTGCGAGTCGCGCTTTGTCCTGAGCATCGCTTGCGACGACCGGTTGTGCCGGTGGGACTGGAGTGCCTCGTGGAACGAATGGAGGAGCGTAAGGTAACCATTCATCGGTGATGGTTACACCCTGGTCAGGTACTGGACGACCAGCCATTTCCCACGCGGATAGGAGCTCACCTGCCAAATTCCGACCTGCATCCTCTAAGCGCTGCTTTGCGAGTGCGCGTGAGCGTAGCGAAAACCCCTTGTAGTAGTCATCGGAGGTTGTCCCCCCGGCTTCCATTGCTGCAAGCCTATCCGCTTCAAGGATGCTAGTAACTGCCTTGATACTGTCATTTAGGACGCGTAGGGCATCTGATATCGGGTTCCTCAGTACATCGGGCTTGCCAACGATAAGGTCCTCAAACTTGATTGTCCGTTCAACAAGTTTCTCTTCGAATCTTGAGTGGACACCACGCTGAGAAGGGGACGACAGCTGACCATCGTAGTTCGCCGTTGCATGGAAGGGAACATGGGCATCCCCAACGTAGTGGGATAAGTACGCTGCCTGAACGAGCACATCCTCCCAGCGCTTTTCCTGAAATGCCTTTACGAGGTTTGAACGGACGCGACCTACCGTCCACGGGTTCACACCATCTGTACGAAGCTGGTCATAGGTACGAAGCTTGAGCACCGATTCGAAATCTGTCGGTATCTTGAGGGCATCTGTTCCCACTCCGAAATTTTCAGTATCGAGAAAATGCCTTGGTGCCTCTGAATGATCTACGCGATTGCGCCACCTGTCCGGATGTGAACTTGCATTTGCAAACCATGTCTCATTCTTCGTGAGCCATTGCTTAAAATTTGATGCTGGAAGATTCGCGATGGCTAGTCGAGCAACAAATTTGTGCCCGGTTCCACCCCATGCTTGAACAGAATCGCCATTCGCTAAAAGAATGGCCAAGCCACAAATCGTCAAAAGATGATTGATATGTTTCATCGTTGATGTACCTGAAAGCTAACGTCACGAAGGATTTCAGAAGATGTGTGTATGCGTACACAATACTTCCCGGGTCCTGATATCGACATCGCCGGGATGTTGTAATCGAACGGGAGGCTATCGCCATCGTACTGGTCGATGGTTGGAAGATGGACAGGAAACTGCTGAGGCTCACCTAGCACGGATGAATCTGGTGCAACTACAGCCACGTAGATATGTATCCGCTTGCCACGAACATCGGGAGTGAGCTCAAGCTCAAAAAACAAAACCATCCCATCCCAAATAATTGGAAAGGAATCGAACATGAGGTCACGATGTAGGCCTATATCGACAAGGTCAATTCGTCCGTTTTCGAGCTTATCGATGCGGTCGACCAGCATTGCATTAAGGATATTCATTTCGATCCCTGTCGATTCTGCTTTATTGCTTTAATGATTACTGAGAGAGCGAACAATGCAAAGAAGACGCTTGAGACAACCATCGCGTAAAAAAGCCGCGGGTCCGGAAGCCCGTACATCATGACGGTCAACCAGACAAGAATTCCAAAGGAAACCGCTTGTCTGGAAACAAACAACCAGAAAAGCTGTTGATTCGTTAGTAATCTTCGCTTCACTTTTCAACACTCTGCAATTCAACTTCGAGAAGAGCCAATTTCTCAGCACGTTCTTTTCGTAGCCTTCGATACAGGCCGATGGTTGCCCGATGAATGATCAGACTGGCAACGGTGAAGAGACTTACACTCCACCAATTTTGCTTGGTCAGGCCCCAGACGATGAAGAGATTCATCACAATGCCTGCAGCAAACCTTCCCAAGAGCGTCAATAAGTCCGCAGGATCTGTGAGAGGTGTTTTCGGAAGGTTACTCATGAATGGCTCCGGTCTCAAATGCACACATGATTTCCTCTAAAGAATTTTCGTGGACCACAATGCCCAATAGGTTGATGTCGTTTAGATTTGCGAAGGCAGTCAGGTATGCGTGGATATCTGATGGCGGAATCGTAGAATCAACCATCGGAGTGCTCCAAGGGGATGGATCAGGTTGCGTCGCTAAATCCAGCTGGTCATCACTAGATAGAACAAAATCGCAGTCAGCTATATCAACCAGGTGGACAAGCGTAACCCTAGGTCCTGCCGCGATAAGGGAGTTCAGAGTTCTTCGCCACATATGCGAACGAAAATCAGAGACTACAATCAGGTGACCAGTTCCAGATAAGCGTGTCAGTACACTGCGAAGCAAATACGCCGTTTTTTCCGTCTTAGGGGTGTTGCCATTCGTAGCAAGCTGCCCAACGCAGGTTACGTTTTGTGAAGACCATCTGTTTCGTGATTGCCCAGCTGCCCCGAGGCGAATCACCTTAGAACGGTTGACGTTTTTCGAATGAAGGTACATTGCGATGTCGGCAATCAGCCGCGTAACTAGGCGCTTTGTAGATGAAAGGGTGGGGTTGGATGCGACAACTCTGAGTGACTCAGACTCATCGATCACGATGACATTCTCAGAAGTGGTCGAATCAAGGAGCGCTTCGATAAGCAACTTGATCGCGACATCGGAGGTTTCTTGCTGATCAACAATAGTGCACTGAGCACCGGTCGGCACCAAATTGGCACGCAACACTCTGTCAAGTCTTTCCCGGAATGTCGACTTCATCACTTCTATGTTATCCCGCACCGTCACCTCATTGATGCTCAGATAGCGACAACAAACAATTAGTGTTCAAAATCCCCATGCGTAACTTGGTAGCAGCTTGTACACATCATAAAACATGAGGGCCTGTCGATCAGGCAGTAAGCGATTTCCATTTGAAGCGAGATAACGCTGCGCCAAAAAGCATCGCAAGACAGTGCACCACGATTGTCTGTGTGGAGACTTCGATAAGCATCATCAGTATTAGCACGACGACAATACTGATCTTTTGAGCCATCTTGTAGGTCGAAAATCTGAGCAAAACCAGATAACCAAGCGCTGTAAACACCGTCCAGCT
>CAIYBQ010000350.1 GCA_903924445.1 uncultured Armatimonadota bacterium
ATGGCAGCTATCGCCGAGAATGCGGAGCTCGGCATTGATTACTACTCGCAATTTCTTTTCATTAGATATTGGAATGTCGCTGACGGGACCGTGTCGGCCCTCGAAACCACGCTCTCTTCTGCAGCCAAGTCTGCCATTGAATTTTCGGAGGATGTTGATGGCAATGGGGTAATTGACGCTAATGAAGGTGCACTGATAATAGTTTTGACCAAGACGGGCTCTGCTGCCAAAACAATTTCCAAGTATCGGCCCACTGGTGCCACAATTGTTGTGACCGACAGCGAAGAAGTTGTACGAGGAACGAACAGTTGGTTTGGACAGTATCCAATGCTTGTCCCGTCGCTCCAAGAGGACAAAAGCAAGCTGCTTGAAATGGCAGTAGCATGGTGCACAGAGAAAAAATTTTTTGTGACTGGCAAGAAAATCGTCTTTGTAACGGGCGTGGATACTCCATCCTCTGACGACCATCCTATTCTGACGGTCAGTGCCTCTTCTTTCAGACTTCAGTCGGGTGAGCGATTTACGCGGGTCAAGTCAGCTATGACAGATCCAAACACTCTCAACTGTATCCGTTCGTTAGTCTCCACGTCTATCAGTAAGGCTCTCATTGCCAAGCCAGTCTCGAGCATCCGCAACACGAAGATCTTGTGCACAATGGGCCCCAAGTGCTGGGACGAAGAGACTCTCGGGAAGCTGCTGGATGCTGGCATGAACATCGCCCGTTTCAACTTCTCTCACGGCAGCCACGAGGCGCACTACGAGGTGCTGGAGCGTTACAGAAAGGTGCTGGAGGCCAAGAAGAGCACTGCAGCTTGCCTGCTCGACACCAAGGGGCCTGAGATTCGGACGGGCATGCTGAAAGACCACAAGAACATCAGCCTGGAGAAGGGCCAGGACATTTTTGTCGAGGCTGTTGGCGACAAATACACGGAGTTCGAGGGCTACAAGAGCGAGAGTGAGACACGTATTGGCCTGTCCTACGCCAGGTTGTGCCAAAACGTCAAGGTCGGGCAGCGTATTCTGATTGCTGACGGGTCCATCGTCATTCAGGTCAAGGAGATTGTGAGCGACACAGTGCTGAAAGGCACGGTGCTCAACTCGAAAGAGCTGGGCGAGCGCAAAAACTGCAATCTGCCAGGAGTGCACGTTGACATTCCGGTGCTCACTGAAAAAGACATTGATGACTTGCAGAACTTCTGTGTCAAGCACAAGATGGACTATGTGGCGGCGTCGTTTGTGCAATCAGGCGCCGATGTCGATTTTATCCGCAAGACGCTCGATGATGTAGGCGGTCAGAGCGTGAAGATCATCAGCAAGATTGAGAACGAGGCGGGTCTCGAACACATCGACGAAATCATCGCCAAGTCCGACGGCATCATGGTTGCGCGCGGGGATCTTGGCATGGAGATTCCCTCGGAGAAGGTTGCGCTTGCGCAGAAGATGATCATCACAAAGTGCAACGTCGCAGGTACTTTTGTAATTACTGCGACGCAGATGCTAGAGTCGATGATCTCGAACCCGCTGCCGACTCGTGCAGAGATGACGGACGTGGCGAATGCAGTGTTTGATGGCACAGACGCTGTGATGCTTTCTGGCGAGACAGCCAACGGGTCCTTTCCCGAGGACGCAGTGAAGACCATGGCTGCAATCTCAGCTAATGCCGAGCTCGTCAACAATTATTACGCAACCTACTCCTTTATCCGTGATTTCTCGCCGAAGCCCTTTTCCCCAGAAGAGTCTCTCGCAAGCAATGCAGCCAAGGCCGTCATCGATTGCAAAGCATCACTGTGCATCGTTGTCTGCACAGATGGTGTCAAATCAAGATCTGTTTCGAAATATCGCCCCTCTGTACCAGTGGTTGTGCTTACTTCAACTGAGTGGGTAGCCAAACAATCCAACAGCTACTTCGGCCAGTATGCCTGCATGCTGGACCAAGTATCTTGTGTTCTCGACCGAACCTCAATGCAGAGTGGCGGGGTCATC
>CAIYBQ010000351.1 GCA_903924445.1 uncultured Armatimonadota bacterium
CCACTGAGGATTGCATCGGGATCCTTGGGTCCACGTGGGAAGACCTCGGCGACCTTTGTCGCGATGGCCTCGGCGATCTCACGGCCATACTTTGGAACGACCACTGTGGATGCATTGATGCACGATCGGCCACCATTTGCGGAAATCGAAGTCGCGATGACATCGATGTATTCCCGCCAGTTCTCGATGCAGTCATTTCCGATGATGATTTTTGACCAGCCTGGACCGTGGACTTCGACTCCCGGGTTGGATGCATACTTTTGAACCGTTCCAACATCCCCGAAAATGAGTGCGCGCGTGGATGCATCCATGACCGCAGCGCTGCCTTCGTGGTCCGTAGGGTAGAAGGAAAAGGCTTCGGCTGGGACGCCAGCCGCGATGAAGGATTGGATGATCCGAAATGGGGTCCACGGTTCTTCGCGACCTGGCTTTAGGACAAGAGGTGTTTTCAGGGCAATACTTGGCATCCAGAGCGAATTAACGCCTGGCGAGTTACTCGGTAGAACGACAGCAAGAAAGTTTGCGGTAGGGAAGTAGGCTACAGGGATGCCGTTTTGCTGGCCATGGAGCTTGTCCAGCACATTTAGGCTGAGCCCACGGCTAAGCCCAGCGAGAATCGTTTCGATTTCGGTAAAGACCTGATGGAGCTTTGCCATGTTGCGGCGCACGAGCGAGTGTGGAAGTCCGCTGGTTTCCGAGAGCTGGTGGATGTAATCCTCCGGAGTTTGCAGCTGATCGCCAACCGGAAGGGGCGACTCCATAAAGTGACGCCCTGCTTCATTGGTCATCGCAACCAGGTCTGTTATGGAGAATCCCGCCAGACAGCTACGGTCAAGGCGGCGAAGATCGCGCTTGATCAGCGCTGCATTTGCCTGAGCCACGCGTGCAATGACATCACCGGTGCGAACACTTTTCAGTTCGACATGGTCATAGGATGCGTACTCTACACCCTTGCGGAGGACAGGAATGGTTGGAATGGACATAACGTTGTTCCTTTGATGTCAGGCCAGAACGTGGACCTTGGACAAGGTGCGGGCAACCACTTGGCTGCCGAAGACGCTAAGGGATGCATGGGATTCTTCACCCAGAGGCAGAACGGTTGGCGTTCCAGGCTGGGCAGTATCGCTGACGCGAATGACTTCGCCTTTTCTGGTGATGTTTAGCATCGCATTTTGCATGTGAATGGGAGATGCAAATGTGGCATCGGCGATTCGCTCTTGATAAACCGTCGTCCCGGTAGCTGCGTTGACGCGCAGGACGATGCCATTGTCTCCCCAGAAAATGGTGTCTTTACCAATGGTGAGTGGCGTTGGGACGTAGCTTGTTGCACGGTTTAGGGACCACTTCTGTACCGGTGGACCAGATTTGGCAAGCTCGAAACCGATTGCCAGACGTGAACCTGCACCGCTACCAGTTGTGACGATGAACATGTCACCATTTCGGGTGACAGCGCCAACACAGCGCTGCGTAAAGGGCGACTCTTTGAGCTGCCAGATTAGCTCACCCGTAGCGAGGTCGAGCGCCGTGAGTCCGAAGGCGGTGCTAGGGACGATGACCGTATCGCGTCCACCAATTGATGTCACTAGAGGCGCAGCATAAGGTGCATCCGCAGACATCCGCTTGTGGTGCCACTTCACTTTCCCGGATGCGACATCGATGGCAAAAATCCCACCCATTGCAAAGTCAGGTTCCGCTGCAACGATTGCAGTTGTTCCGACGATGGTTGGAGAGGCTCCATGACCATGTTGCGTTGGAAACTTACCCAGGTCCATCGACCAGGTCTTCTTACCCATCAGGGTGAAGCCAAAGACTTGTAGCTCGCTTGTGCCGGATGGAGCGAGTGCTACACCGCCTTTGGCACATACAACGGGCGTTGTACTGGCAAAAGTATTGAACTCGTGGCGGTGATACTGCGAGAATGGCGACTTTATCGTCCACTCAATGGCCTTCGTTCCCGGGTTGATGCAGTGGACGAGGTGCTGCCCCGATGTTGCATCCGCAGTGCAGGTAAACCAACGACCACCTTGTTCCACGATGCTGGCATGGCCGCTCCCCGGGAGGGGGAGCGACCACTTGACCGATTTCAGGTCCGGCGGGCGGACCGATGAGGCATCCCCATCGCCACCGGGTCCCCGGAGTCGATTCCATGGGGCTACCTTTTGCAACATTTAGTAAACGCCTTCGATGGTCGTAGAGCTCAGCGCTCCAAATGGACGTACTTCTGCAACACCATCCCATGCAAAGCGGCCAAAAGGCTCACGCCGGATGGCTTCATCCCGCTCTAAGAAGCGTGGCATGAAGAACTCTTTTGTGAGTGTTGTGAGCTCTACGCGTCCCCATTCGCCATATGGGACGGTCTCTTCGGTTTGGTCTGGATTGACAACCCGGAGAACGGCGCGTGGCTGAGGCGCATGGTAGGTGATCGAGTACTTGTCGGCTGCGCTGATTGGCCGTGAGCAGGCGAGTCCCATGAGCGTGTTTCCATAGGTTGGGACAAACTGCGCTCGGTTGTCCAGCACTTCCTCAACGGAGAAGCGCACCGTTTGTGGCGTCATTTGCGTACCGCCGCAGAAGACGCCCTTGATACCGGCATCCGGGACATTGATCAGCTCATCGAGAGCCTCAAGCAAAAGCGGTGTGGTGAATAGACAGGAAATCTTGCGATGCTTGAGAATGACGGCAGCCTGCTCAACACAGTGGCGCTTGTACTTCTTGGCTGCTTCAAAGTCTTTGTCGGCGATGAGGCGCTTAACCCAGCGTGGATCAAGATCGACGTGATAGCAGGAACCACCACGGTGGTTTGCGAGATGTTCAATCGCAAGGCGCAGACGACGAGGTCCCGTTGGACCAAGCATCAGCCAGTTGCCACCCTTTGGAAAGAATTCATCATCAAGATGGTCACTAAACTCTTCGTAGTCAAACTTGTGGTCATCCCAGCCGATGCGCTGCTTTGGCATCCCGGTGGTTCCACCCGTTTCGAACACAACAAACGGGCGACCTGTCCATTGCTTGGGTACCCAGCGCTCGTTTTGCTCATCCCGGAGCCACTCATCTTGAAAATGAGGGAATTTAATCAAGTCATCCGCAGATTTGACTTCTTCCCGCGGGTCCCAGCCAGCGTTTTTCGCCCACTCCAACCAGAATGGACTCCCGGTTTCGGGTGAAAAGTGCCAGTTGATGACATCGACGAGGTGGTTGTCAAGCTGTGCCTTGGCGGCATCGATTCGCTCTTGGGATACGGGTTCAGACATGAGAAGAAATTACCTCAAAAAAAAGAGGGGATGACCTTGCGATATCCCCTCTATGGTCAATGATTTTCGAAACTACTTCGAAAAGTACTTATCAATCGTGGCTTTGCTTGGTGGCGGCGTGATCAGCGACACCAGAAGCATCAGAAGCGCAGACCCAACCACCATCGGGAAGACCGGAAGGAATCCGAAAATGGTCACGTTGACGGGTCCTCTGAGGAACATATCACCCAGCTGTGGGAAGATACGTACCGCGGTCGGTGGCTTCTTCTTTCCGCCTGGTCCACCAGGACCACCTGCACCCGGACCGCCAGGTCCGCCAGCACCAGGTCCTGCAGGACGCATTCCTTCTGGGGCGCCGCCTGGAGCACCACCCTGAGCGGTTTGCAGCACAGATGGAGCAGGCGTTGGGCCCTCGCCGGTAACCTGTGGAGTCCCGCCTGGCTGTGCACTTGGAGCTACTGCCTGTATGCCGCCTGGCAATGCAGGAGCACCCGCACCCGGGCCGCCACGCATCGCGGATGCCGCGGGGCGCTTTGGAGGCTTAGGTGCAATCGCATCTGAGATGTTGGTCAAGTGCCAGTTTGCAAAGACACAGCCAACCACCCATACCGTTGCCGCCAGTGCACCCCACTTGGTGGATCGCTTCCAGAAAAGCGCTGCGAGCATCACTGGTGCAAGCGCCGCAAAGCCAGAGAAGGCAAAGCGAATGGCGAGCTCGAAGATGTTCGCTTTCTCTTTCAGAGCCAGCGCGATCACGTAGCTTACGAGGCCGATAAGGACGATAAACGTCCGTCCAGCCCATACTTCAGCTTTTGGGCCAAACTTCTTGCGTCCACCATAGTAGGCGAAGAGGTCTTCCGTAAACACCGTAGACAGTGCGAGGATCTGGGAGTCGGATGCCATTACACAGGCCATGATGCCGGCTCCGAGGACACCCGCAAGAATTGGACTGGTGTTTTGTGAAAGCAGGCGGATGATGACATCGTTAGCTTCCGATGGGGAGAGTCCTGGGATAACCTTGCTTGCGACGACGCCGAGGTAGACCGATGGCAACCAGATCAGCAAGATACAGATTGGGTAGAGGACAACGGTGCGCTTAAAGTGTGTGACCTTTTCAGCGGTCATACACATAATCGCGATGTGAGGGAACATGACGGCGCTGAGCGGGATGAACATATAAGAGAAGAACTCTTCCGCTGGCATCCGCTCACGGGTGAGGAGGAAGCTTTGCGGGCCTTCACTGATTGCCTGCATCGTCGCTGGGAAACCGCCAACACTCTTTGCGATTAATGTAAACGCCGTTACACCAAAGGCAAGGAACAAGACGGTTTGGAAGGTATTGACCCAGGCCGTTCCGCGCATTCCACCGAAGAAAACATACGCCACAACGGTGATTGCAACGATAGCACCACCGACGGCATATGGAACCTGTCCACCGGAGATTGTTTCAAGGGTTGAACCGCCGCCCATGACACCAATGATGATGTACGGGACAAGCATCAGGGCGGTTACGATGGCGATAAATGTGCCGATTCCACCGGATTCCCAGCGGTCACGTAGGAACTGTACCTGCGTGATGTGACCATGCTTTTTACCGAGCGACCACAAACGGGTCCCAATAAGCCAGAGGGTGAGAGGGATGACAATTCCTGATGAAGATGCCATCAGTGCGTAGACGCCGATACCGCGCTGGTAGGCAAATCCACTCGAGCCCAGAATGGCGACCGCCGTCATATTGGTGCCGAAAATGGACAAGAGGAAGACCATTGGTCCCAGTTTTCGACTGGCGACAAAGAAGTCTTC
>CAIYBQ010000352.1 GCA_903924445.1 uncultured Armatimonadota bacterium
CCCTTTGTGGATCCTATGTGGATCCCTCTATGGACCCTTGTGTGAATAGTTACGGACTGTATTGTGAAACCGAGAGAATCAAGAACCTACGCTATTTCGTCACCACACAAAGGATCGGCAAGCTGAGAAGCACCACCGACGTTACGTGTCGCACATCAGGTGCCAATGCGTCATCGTGAAGCCAAGCGAACGCAAGCGTTCATGTGAAAGCACTGACGTTACGGCATGCGGACAGAGCCAACCAATGCACCAGCAACAAATTTATCTTCGTTTCAACCGGGGAACTCGTCCAAACGCCCTGACGGTATCCATCATATGGGTGCCCCCTGTCAGCTAAGGACACATTAGATTGCGCTACAGAAGTTGGTGTAGGACACCAAGCAGACATGCAAGCGCGATATCCTTTTTGATGCGCTGAAGCTTCGAACAGATGTCATGAACAAACGTTGCATGTCACACAATGACCGCTACTGTGCGATGATCACGCTAAGAAGACCTAACGGCTCACACTGCAGACTGTCAGTCCAACAAGTCTGACCAACTGTCTCCACAGTCAATGATGCTGGTAACAGACGACCGCCAAGAGGGCTGGGACGGAGAGAGGGGGCTCTCGATATCAGAGACACGTACAACTTGGGGATGACTGCAGATGTAGAGCCCGCACTGCACACATTGTGTTCTCCAAAGGGCCCAGAGTGCTGGGCCAGATCGGTCTGGGCGTCCGTCGACAAGGGGGTAGAGAGAGATACATGGATGATCTGTGTGACAATTAAAGCATGTGTTGGCCCGGACGATCCGCTCTCTGCACATCGGCATAAAGTATATGTGTGAGAAGTGACGCCGGTATGTCCACCTTCTCTTGCAAGATTGGCAGACCGGGAGGAGGAAGGGTTTGAAGGCTTTGCTGATGCAGGCCATGGCGAGGATTTCGAATGGATTCCCAATCCACACTCTGACCCATCCACCTAGCAAAGAACGATCCCCGCAACGTAAAATCTGTTCAGCAACCATCAACCAAGCGTCCAAAGGTCCATCGGGCAAAGTTTGCTGCATGGTTGGAGGCTTATTAGATGGATCCGGAGTCTTCTTCGTTAGACGTATCCTCTTCTTCGGCATAAAGGTCAGGGCGTGAGCAAGCTGAGGAGCATCGCCGGCATGCTGGGCAAGTTGAGAAACATCATCCATGGCAGTGAGTTCCACTACATGCCCAACGGTCAATGGCCGTCCGGCCGCATCGCGGCTGAGGGCTCGCTGCCTGAGTTCTTCAGCCTGCTGTGCCAACACTATCTGCCATCGAGCCGGTCCGTCCGGCGGCCGCCGCCGGTCACGGACAGTGGCCTTGGCCTTCCGGCGTGTCCCCTCTGTGCCGCCGCTGGTGGAAGCCATCGCCAAGTCCGCAAGAAACTGCGGAGGGGCCGCCGGTGACACAGATCGAAACAAGATTGCTGCGAACAAATATTTGGAACCAATGCTACTGCCAATCGTTTCACCATCGCAGTCCCATACGATTTGCCGGGTGATAATCTATCAACCTGAGTCGCACAACTTTGCGGGACACACAGGAATGTAACAAACGAAGCCACCACAGAGAGTTAAGAAACGACACCGACAAACGACAAGTACCATACATGCCTGAGGACTCGAATCCGTTCTCAGGAGCTTCGACCAGCACATTTTTACAACACGAGCGCCGACACATGTGACTCCACTGCAATGCAACGGAAAACATCACATCTATTAACGAAAACTATACAATTGAGTGCACGTGTCAGCAATTCCAACATACGGCACGCTGAATAGCAACGCCGGTCACCGAGCAAGCAAGCACCACCGGATGGTCTGGTTCGGAGGTCATCTCGATTCGGGATATGATTTCTGCGGGCTGAAAAGCACTGCTTGCGGCCAAGCCAACTTTAACCACGGTTCACACTACACGCGGTCTCCAACCAAGTTATGTCCACCTTCCAATGCCTAACAAACAGAAGGCCTTGATGAATACAGACCATGTCGTACTTCGGATGCCCGTACGTGTATGACAAAACGAAGCACGGGTATTTGTTGTTGCTCGGAGGATTGCGTTGAGTCTTCGGTTCAAATGCGGCCGCCTCTGAGAAGTTCATCGGAAGAGTGAACCAGTGTGGCACATAGGCCTCGATGCAAGTGTGCCTGAGGCGGCTGCGAGGGAGATAATGGGTAGCCATAAGCGAACTGAAGCCATGCCAAAAGTCGACACCCCACGGAAAGTCATCAGAGATGACACCAAATTGTTTGTGCCACGCTTCTTGTGTGATGGTGCCGCGGCAATTGATGTGACTCATCAGGTTGCAGAACAGAGTACTGCTGCTCATGGCGGGCTGATGCTTTCTGCAGGCTGAGAAGCACCGCTGGGCGAGATGCTGCGCGTCTGCACCACCACAACGGACGTGTTGATCGTCGTCATCGACTGCAGTGAAACCATGGTCGTCCTGCTGCGGCTTGTTGACGATCAATGCATGTTTACCGAGATCCAACGACGAGTGCACCAACTCAGATGATACCCGGGCGTAAACAGTGGAACTTAAACTTAACACATCATCAAAGTCCATGGAGCCAGCTGTTCCATGCGATGCCATTGAACTCCCAGGCCGACTACTGGTTGGCGAGATGTGCGGAGATTGGGCGACAAAGAAGCTCGAGCCTAAAGATTGCAATGGATGTGCAACTCAGTGACCTATCTGGACAAGAAACTATAGTGTACTGGAAAGGGGCAAACAAACTTTCGGACGATTCTCGGCCAACCGTGGCCGGCAAAACGTTTGTAGAACAATTAAGCTTCGGAAGTCAAGACAAACCCAACGGTCTGAAGGAGAGTCACGGCCTTACGGCCAATGACCGCTGCAGACGCCCGCGCACTTTCTGAAAGAACACTCTGGCTCTCGCTCAGCCGGCCCGCTCATGGGTTGTCCAAATCGTCGACAATGTCAAGATGAAGCTGATACGGATCGTTGCCGCAGGACTTGTCGGCAGGCTGAGAAGCACCGTCGCCTGAATTACCAGACACCTGAGAGACATCCTTGCCAGACTTTCCAGGTATATCCTTCAGAGATGTCCATATCGAGCTATCCGTAGCCAAACGGAGTTCACCATTCTCGTTGACGATGCGGACTCCTTCAGCAGCAAGCAAACGTTCAAGGCCCACCCCCTGCAAGAAAACCTGGCCACTAAGTCCATACGCTGCTGCTGTCGCACCAAGCTTGTCGGTGGCCTCGTCCAACCATGTGAAGTCTGCCTTTTCCGCCAGTTGGTCAGCATACAAACAGACCGCCATGCCCCATTGGTTAACCTCGAAGTCGCACTTAAAATGACGGAGGGCCGATGCGAGCATGTGCAACCCGAAATCCATGTCGACGTTAGCGTGCACGATGTCTTCCGCAATCTTCTTAAGCGGTGTGCAGTGCTCCGTGACGAACACTTGTGAGAGCATAGAAGCTTTCAGCGGGCCAAATTGCTGAAGAAGCCCTAAGAAACCACAAAGCTCGCAAGCAGTGAAAGTCGAGCCCAATTTCACGAGGTCCATGAAGCCGGCTGTGCCATGCGATGCCATGGAACTCAAAGGCTGAAGTGACGCTGGCGAGGGTGCGCTGGGCTGAAGAGCACCAGTGGTACGTTCCAGCAGGCACGACAGCTGGTGGTGAAGAATGCTCGAACTGACGACTGCGAATCTATGACTTCTGCCGGCCCGAAGCTAAGGTATACTAGGCATCTGCAGTTAAGATTTTCAGCAGACTTTCTGGCCAACCTCGGCCGCAAGAAATCATGGCAAAAACTTAGTTTTCGGATATAAGACAGGCCGGCGGTCTGCAAGATAGTTACAGAAGTGGTGACAATTCGTGACCGTCATGCCAAGCAGACAAAGG
>CAIYBQ010000353.1 GCA_903924445.1 uncultured Armatimonadota bacterium
CTGGCTGCAGGATTGGTCTTCGGATTTATCCTGACGATTCTGTCCGTTATCTACGGCACAGGTGTTCTGAGCCAAGAGCTCGAAGGCAGAACCATCGTCTACTTGCTCACACGCCCGATTCCCCGCTGGAGAATTTTGCTCGCAAAGTACCTCGGAGCTTGGTTAGCCATCACGGTAACGGTGAGCATCAGTGAAGTGCTGCTTGCGCTGGCGATGTTCGGCACGAAGCTGTCGGGTGTCCCTTTGATGAGTGACATCAAGATCATCCCACTTGGAGCCGCAGCATACGGAGCGCTCTTTCTCTTGCTCGCGACACTCCTCAGCAAGCCACTTTCCTACGGGCTGTTGTTTGCCTTTGGCTGGGAGAGCTGGGTACCATCCCTGCCCGGTGGCTTTAGCCGCTGGTCAATCATGGCCTATCTCCGGACACTTGCACCACACCTTCAGGAAACGGCCGAATCAACGACCGAAACCGGCGGTGGCGGCGGCGGTGACATCTCCGAAATTCTGATGGCATTCAACCCGGTATCTATTCCTCCAATCACCGCATGGTTTGCCATCCCTATCATCACGCTGGTATGCCTAGGGCTCAGCCTGTACTTTTTTAGTGTGCGTGAGTACAGCCCTAAGGAAGAAGCCAGCTAAACGAGAGCGCTGAATCCAAAACGAAAACCCCGGCTTCCACATGGATGCCGGGGTTACTTTTTACTGCAGACAGCTGATCAGCCAATACAAATGAGCTGTGTCATTGTGCGGTGGTAGAGCTTGCCATCCACTGGCGTTGGCGTATTCAGACTCCACGTCCCACCAACGGGCCCGAGGTCATTCACGCCAAGAATTGCACGCTCATCAAGGGTACGTGCATTCCCATTGAGGACATATGTTGTGCCATTCATCATCGTCCAGTAAATGGCACCACCTGCAACCACAGGGCTGCCGATAAAGCACCAATACCAGCCATCCCGCTTGGAACGCGTGTCAGATGCGACATCGATGCCGCGACTGTTTATGGTTCGCGCTTCGACATTGGTACCGTACACGCCTGGGGCGGTTGGCAGCTCGAGGTACTCCGTCGCGCCGGTTTTCGTATTGACACGCCCAACGGAATACAGCGGGCCCACGGGACCACCGCCATACTCAGCACGGACCGAGCTAAAGCAGAGGAACCAGTGCCAGTCACCGACAACGATGTTAGAGAACCAGGCCGGGAAGACCCGGAAGCCCTTTGCCTTGATGTTTACATTTTGCTCGATCAAATACCGCTTAGATGCTTTGTCGTAGCTCCGAACGGTTGCATTCTCACCGAGTTTGTGAACGGCAACTTCCTTACCTGTTCGGCTATCGAGGACGCGGTGGGTTCCTGTGTCTTCATCCAGCCAATATGCACGGTCGCGGTTCCAGTGCATGTTGTAGAGGGCTTTGCCAGTGATGTCTGCTTTCCACAGCGTCTTGCCCTCGGAGCCTTTGGCTAGAGACACCAGAGAGAGACCGCTTGGCCCCTCGGGGACATCGTGATGCCCACCACGGCCAATCATCAAAGCAGGGGTCCCGCTGTGCGTCTTACCAAGTACAGGGGTGTTGTAGTGGGTTAGGCCATCATCGGAGACCCAGAGGGTCTTTCCTGTTTTGGCATCGATACCGCGGATGTGGTTCCAGGCATCCGCTTGGCGGCGTGGATCACGCAGATCGCGCGGCTCCACGGAGATCAGTGTGTTTCCGTGAAGGATGGGTTCAAACTGCTTATTGAAAGGCCGCCCCGTCGTCGGATCCCAGGTTCTGCGCCACACAACGCTGCCATCCGCCGTACAGCAAATAATGTGCCCACTCGAGTTAGTAAACCAGACGTGTGTTCCATTGGTGACCGGAGTAGGTGTACTCGAGTCCGAAAATCCATAGGCGTACGGGCTCTCTTCCTTCGCAGGGAGGTCTACAGACCATAGAATCTCGCCGGTGCTTGCATCAGCGGCATGCCCAACGATGTTTCCGCCATCCTTGCGCGCGCGTGCATTCCGAAGTGGCTCCATGGTGGTGAAGTAGAGTTGGTCACCATATTTGGCGATGCCAGATTGCCCTGTCTCAGGAAGCTCGGTCTTGAAGAGAATATTGCGATTTTCCGCGACGCTCCAGCGATGCGGTGCGCGCTCCTTCGTCGTCCAGCTTCCATCCGATCCACCAGCCTGCGGCCACTCAGCCATGTTTGAGACTCCTTCGTCACAGCGATTGATGTGACATCATAGCCGACGATGCATGACCTTTCGACTCACAAGGCAAATGCAAAATGCGGCCCCGTTGATTGGAGCCGCATTGCAATCTAAAAATGTCCAAGACGATGAAACTAGAACCGGATGGACTTGACCAGCTCGAGTGGCTGTCCTTTACCAAATGCGACATCGAGGCCAAACAAACCAACGCCGTACGTTGATCCGCGGCTGCTCGAATACCCGGCACGCAGCGCAAGCGGTCCGAAGCGCTGCTCCGCGCCGAGGCGCATGTCCTGTCGTCCGAAGAAGTCGGCGATGTCGCCGGCGAGCGTCAAGCCACTCTTACGCATCGCCACACCGACTGTCGTTGTCTGCACCAATGGATCAATCAACACATTGTTTTGGTCACGGAATGTCAAGTCTGGCTTTACAAAGTTTTGCGTCACAAAGCCAGCAGACCAATCCGCACCGAGGAGTTTTGTAGACCCGGTGACACCGATATCGGTGGCGATACCTGTCCGTGAGAGGTTACTCTCTCCGCCGAGCTCGGACCCTGGCCCGGATGTGAACTCACCATTACTGAAGACAGTCGCCTCGTAGCGGGAGTAGACAGCATTGAGGAGCTTGACGCGAGCACCAACAGCCATTTTGACCACAGGAGCGGACTTGCCGAGTCCCATACGGACTGCTGGGAGCTGGATGCCAAGACCAACGGATGGCAGTGTATACACTCCAACGCCGGACACTTCTGCGCCAGCACCATTTGGAATCAGGCCGATGCCGCCGGCATTTGCCCAGTTTTGCAGGGTTGCATTGGGATTCAGTTTGCCGCTCGCAACGCCACTTGCACCGATTTCGAGGCTTCCAACTTGGAAGGCTGTCCCCAGATTCAAGCCAAAGGTGCTGCTCTGTGTTGCGTATGTCCGCGCGAGAAACGACACTTGATCCTCGAGTGCCGTCCCAGATTTGTTGAAGAAGTCTGCGGTGTCCGAGAGGTTACCGATGTTCCCGATAGCGCCACCAGCCCGGAGACCGACCCGGGGAGTTTGAAAACGGATATCCCGTCCACGGGCGAGAACAGCCGGGTTTGCAAGACCGCTGATACCCGCACCTATACCCGCCCCACCCATCGCCATCGCCCTTGCATCCTGCCCGATGGTAAGGCTTGTCTGCGCATGTGCAAATGTGGGGACTGCGGCAAGCAGTGCCGTCAAAAGTATCGAATTAACAACCCGTGTAATCATAAAATGGCTCCAAACGTGAACATAACGCCGAACACGCCGGGTTATATTTGGCTTAGATACGCAAAAACATCAGGGTAAAACGCGTTAATCTACCTGCTTTGGCTCCTGCCAGAGGCCATCTTCCTTAATAAGGCTAACAAGTTCCTCAACGCCAACACTTTGATCAACGGTCCGGATTTCATCCCGCTTCCTGTACAAAGTAATCTTCCCGCCTGCTTTTCCGACGTAGCCATAGTCGGCATCCGCCATTTCGCCCGGGCCGTTAACGATGCATCCCATAACTGCGATGTCGAGACCGACGAGGTGCTGTGTGGCTGCTTTCACCTTGGCGAGGACGCTTGGGAGGTCAAACTTGGTCCGGCCGCAGCTTGGGCAGGCGATGAACTCAACCTGTGTTTTTCGTAGACCAAGTGCTTGGAGGATTTCGTAGCACACGGGAAGCTCCATGATGGGGTCTTCTGAGAGGCTGACGCGAATCGTGTCGCCAATCCCTTCGGCGAGAAGTGTTGCTATACCAGCGGTTGACTTGATGCGTGCGTACTGGCCATCCCCTGCTTCCGTCACCCCAAGGTGAAGCGGAAAGTCCATGTTTTCTTCAGCCATCCGACGGGCCATCAGGCGATTTGCAGCGAGCATAATCGGGACACGGGATGCTTTGAGTGAAATCACAAGGTTGTGATAATCGTGTTTTTGGCAGATGCGGAGGTACTCCATGGCACTTTCCACCATGCCCTCTGGAGTATCGCCGTATGTAACCAGCATCCGCTCGGCGAGCGAGCCATGGTTGACCCCGATACGCATTGCGATGTCGCGGCGTTTGACAACTTCCAGGACGGGAATAAGCGACTCCTCGATGGCGTTGCGTTGTTCATCATGATCGGCATCGGTGAAATCAACGCGTCCCGTGTGCTTGTTGAAGACGAAGAGTCCTGGATTGATTCGTACTTTGTCGACGAACTCGGCGACGGTGCGTGCGATGTCGCTGCCTTGATGGTGAACATCGGCGACGATTGGAACATCCACCAACCGGGCTTCCAGCTTTGCCTTGATTTCACCGAGTTTGTTGGCTTCCATGATGGATGGCGTTGTCACGCGGACGAGTTCGGCGCCTTTGCGGGCCATTTCCGTGATTTGGCGAACGCATGAATCCACATTTTTTGTCTCTTCAGTGATCATGCTCTGAACGACGACGGGGTGTTCCGAGCCAATCCACACTTTGCCAACGCGTACGCTGCGGGTTTTGCGGCGGGGGTATGTGAGGGACAGGTTGGCGGATGGATTTTGCATGTATCCAGTTTACCTGCCGGATGCGGGTCTATGTTCGTGTATCAGAATTGAAGCTGGCCAGCGGGTGCTGGCCATAGGTTCGAGGGGGTGGCGCGCACCGTTAGTCTCTCCGGTGCAACGCCACGTGGTTGTTTTATCAATTTGTATTTGGTCCAGACACCGCTGAAATACCAGACTAGTGCCGGGACACTTCATAAGGTGCGTAATGGATTTTATGTGCATGGTGGCCGTGCGGGCAAAGAAAAAGCCCGCAGCGGAGCTGCGGGCCATAAAGGAGGAACATCAATGCAGCGGAACCGGCAGTCACACCGGACATCGCTACGTGAACATGCTAACGCCACGTGTCCCATCGCAACACCGCGAAAGTACGGGAGTTTGTTTTGCGGTACGAAAACCCGGTGATTTTAACGTGAGGAAGAACTCCTAGCCGAGTGCCTTCAAGGTGGATCGAAGCTGATCGTGACACGAGGGCTGTGCGGGCAAAGAAAAAGCCCGCAGCGGAGCTGCGGGCCATAAAGGAGGAACATCAATGCAGCGGAACCGGAAGTCACACCGGACATC
>CAIYBQ010000354.1 GCA_903924445.1 uncultured Armatimonadota bacterium
GACCATCGTCCAGATAGCAATTACAGACCTGTTCTTCGCCATCGACTCGATTCTCGTAGCCGTTGCACTCGTCCCGAACCGTTCCAAGATCTGGATTGTGTACCTTGGCGGCTTCCTCGGGATGCTCTTGCTCCGCGTCACCGCCCAAATCCTGATTGGCTTGGTGAAGAAGTATCCTTCGCTAGATAACGTTGCTTACCTCCTCGTAGGGTGGGCCGGCGTCAAGCTTGGCTTTGAAGCGCTCCACCTCTTTGGTCTGTCACAGCATCAACACCTGCCATCCATGCCGGAAGCCGTTTTCTGGCCGGTGTTTGGAATCCTTGTTATCGCAGGTGCGGTGGATGCAGTCCGTCGCGGCCCATCCGCTGGTCCTACTATCGATGAAACAGCGATGGTGGATGGTTCAGCGGGCATTCCGGTTACGGATGATGGCGCTGCAGTGGATGTGCCAGACGCACACTAGTTCACCTTAGAACCCGTGAAAGACATGGATCCATGCTCGGCTCCCGGATGGATCCACAAGCATTGTTAAGAACTCCCCATCCCCGGGGTACGTCGTGAATTCCTGATCCACAGTGCGGTAAACCTTGCCACCCCTAGGCATGCTCGTTGGCCACCAATACGGCGCAAAGCCAAAGAACTTTCCACCCGGAGACTTGGTGGATGACTTCCCGATCTTGCGGCCAAGCGCAGTAAGGGTCGCTGGAGGGGCATCGATACGAACAAGGTACGCAGAATCGAGAAAGCCTCCCAGCTCGTAGACATTTACTTTAGTCGGCTGCCCCGCACCCTTGGGAAGCATTTCTGAAATGTCGCCCGGAAGCGGGTCGGTAAATGCCGGGATATCCATGTTCCGCAGCAGGCCGCCGCCAAGCGCGATGACATTTACGACCGCTGCCCCGATGGCCAAGAGCTTGCCACGGCTGAGCGAATGCCCAAATGGAAGCTGCTTCACAGATGCGAGCAGTAACGCACAGCCCCCACCAATAATTGCCGAAACCGCAAATGTTATAGATAGTTGGCTCATCCCAAACATTGCCGCTCCACACACAAGACAAAACGTGATCCAGGCAATCCAGCCTCGCCCTGCGGGAGCCACAGCAGCAAGTGCCGCCGGAACGCAGAAACAAAGTGAGGCGATCAGGATTGCCAGGGCGATGTTGTCATACCGGATGCCAGAAAACAGCGACCACCAGAGGAATGTCAATGCCCCGATGAACAAGACAATGGCGGTGGCGGCAAATGCCAGCCACCGCCAGATGAGGGCAGAGTTATACAAAAAAGCGGATGAGCGCATGGTTCATCCTACATCAACGCGCTTATTCTGCTGCGACAAAGAGCTTGATGAACAACCAGAGGCCCATCGCTGCGATGCCGCCACTCGCAAAGCGGACAATCGCCGGATACGCAATCCCGCCGCGCTTGGCTCCCTTTTCCAGCGACTTCTCGAGGTACTTGAGAATCGGCCACGCACCAAGACAAACGCTCAGCTGCGCCAGCTCAACACCGACATTGAAGGACAGTAGGCTCCAGAACAGCGCATTGCCTTCCGGTAAACCCGCCGCACGGAGGTTGCCGGCAAAGGCAAAGCCGTGGATGAGTCCAAAGACTGCCGCAATCCAGAAGCGTTTGTCGTGTTTCTTCGAGACGATGTTTTCGACGCCAACAAAGATAATCGAAACTGCGACCAGC
>CAIYBQ010000355.1 GCA_903924445.1 uncultured Armatimonadota bacterium
TCAATAATCATGCGCTGTTTGTCAGGCAAACCGCACCTGTAATTCGTCCGGTAATGCACCAACTTACCGCTAATTGCGTAAGACATACAAGAAACACCCATTGGGTGCCTAAACATCTGCCTCTCGCTACTTACGAAATTTGCTACGTGTATTTCAACGTAACAGTTGCAGCGGCACGCAGATTGCACTTGATACACCAAGAGGACGTAAACCCAATGTTCAACGATGAAAAGTCATTACGCTTACAAGTTTCGTGGCAGCGAATAAAAGATCAGGTCGCTCCGAGCTGCACAGAATATGCATGGAAGGTTCGCCAGCGGATGGCGCACGACACCAACCCACTCTGGAACCGCATCAGTGACACCGTCGAAGCCCAAGCCTTTGCCGATGCCTGTGGAGCAAAGACGCTCTCGGCATTAGGCACATACCAGTCCGTGGATGACATCGACTGGGAAAACTTGCCAGCGACCTGCTTTTTGAGGGGCTCACAGGAACACTCCACATGCCTCCTCCGCTACGAGAGCCGATGGTTTCTCTACGGGAATGGAGATGCATTTTGTGACAAAGATGGACATTTCCAGATCAGTGAGTGCTCTGCAAGGTTTTTGATCAATGACAAAGATGCCAAGACAATCGCATCGATGTGGCTGACGACATCCGTTCGCAGCAAAAATTCAGCCATGAATAGCGGCTATGTGGATCCAAGCATTGTTGTTGAGCCATTTCTCCTAAATGACAACGGTCAGCAGCCGATGAAGGTTCGCGTCTACTGCTTCAATGGCATCCCGGAGCTGATTGAGCTGATCTCTCCAACCATCACCCGCCTCGGTGGCTGTGCGCTCTACACACCGGAATGGACACGTGTCCAGCAAACGGTCCAGTGCGGTATCGCCCCCATCTTTGACTTCGAGCGTCCAAGCGGTTTTCAGGACATGATCCGCGATTCCATGGCCGTTTCCAGCGGCATCGACCATATATGCATCGACTTCATGGTCACCCAAGACGGTCCCGCGGTCCATAGGTTGTTGTGCACCCCATACCGCGGTCAAACCGGCACACCGAGTCGCTGTCCGGATGTTCAAAAGTGGCTGGCCAGCCTGTGGAATGTGGATACCACTTGGTACAACCACATCCCACGCCAGCTACAACCAGAGCTCATCCGAGAACAGGTTTGGAGTACCGCCGCCTAATCCGGCTTTGGCATCACGGGGAGCTCTGCAGTCGCGTGCTCCCACGCCGCAATGAGCTTGTCTTCAAAGTCATCCCCTTCGATGTCAGCTAAGCGGCCATCCCGTTCCATCCACGCAAGCGTCCGCTTGGTACCTTCAGTAAAGCTGATGGTCTGCCCCGGGTAGCCAAGCGCTTTGAGCTTGTCATTGTCGAAAACGGATGTCCACTGAAAGATTTCACGCAGGCCGCCGGACCACTTAGGAGCGCATTTTGCGAGCACATCGGATGGAATGTAAACGGGTGAATAAGTCCCGCCAACAACATCCGCGACCGCTTGGTGATAGTGGTCCCACGTATGCCATTCATCCCCGGTGATGTGAAAAACCTCGCCAAATGCCTTTGGATTGCCAAATGTTGCGAGGAAGCCCTGCGCGACATCATCCACGTGGCAAGCCGCCCAAAGCCCTGTGCCATCGCCCGGAACAATCAGCTTCCGCCCAGCACGCAGCCTGGCAACAAACGATTCCCACGGTCCAAATGGACGGAGAATACCGCCGCCTTCGCCATACGAATGACTTGGGCGCATGATGGTAACCGGTACGCCTTCATCGGCATGTAGCTTTAGGAGATGCTCTTCAATTGCGGCTTTGTTCCAGCCATATTGACCTACTGAGTGATACGGCTCGCTTTCGGTCATCGGGATGTGGACCGGCCGGCCGCTGGTGACACACACCGTGGATGTATGCACAAACTGGCCGAATTTGCCTGAGAGCGCACGGAGTGCCGAAAGCGTGTCATCGATGTGATACGCGATCATGTCAACGACCACATCAAAGGTTTCGCCTTCGAATGCGGCTTCAAAAGCATCCCGATCCTTACGGTCGCCTGTGATGACGCGCACATTGGGGCTCTCTTCAAAGCGATGTGGAGTTCGTCCGCGATTGTGGAGAACGACTTCATCTCCACGTGCAATCAGCGCCTTCGTGATTGCTGTCGATATCAATCCCGTCCCGCCAAGTAGTAGAATCTTCATAGTTAGAACATTCATAACACCGCGGGGGAGAATTGGACAAGGCCGATGCTGGGATTTGATTACCATACACACCACCACCGCTGTGGACACGCCGTCGGGAGTATCCACGATTACTGCGAGGCGGCTCTCAAACTCGGGATGACCACCTTTGGCATCAGCGACCATGGACCTGCCTATTGGCTTGATGGCGACCACGCGCAACCGCAAACCCAAATGGCTTGTAGCTCGGTTACCGGTTACGTGGCTGAGGTCCTGATGGAACGTGAAAACTATGCGGGCCGCATGGATATCCGTGTTGGGCTTGAAGCAGACTGGATTCCGGGCCGGGCTGATGATCTAAAGGCTATCTTAGATGCCCATCCCTTTGACTACGTGCTTGGAAGCGTCCACTATATTTTAGGTCAGTCCATATTTTCCCGGACGCGCTGGCATAGTGAAGCTCCATCGGATGTTTACACAGCCTATTACGAAGAGCTCTGCCGGGCGGCGGCAAGCGGGCTGTTTGATATTCTGTCGCACCTGACGGCGGTCGAGGCGTACGGACCACCGATAGACCCTTCGCTCGCGCGTATTCTCTACCCGATGGTAGCAGCGGCCATTAAGGAGAGTGGCTGTGTCGTTGAGCTCAACACAAGCGGCTATCGGAAGCGACCAAATGACAATGACCCATTTCCAAACCACCGCCTCTTGGCTGAGCTGGTTTCCCGGCGGGTGCCGTTGACATTTGGCTCCGATTGCCACGCACCGCACGAGGTTGGATTCGGGGCTGAGCGCATTTTGACAGCCCTCGATCACTACGGCCTAAAACCCGATGGTGTGCCCTACATTGTGCAGCGGGGTGCCGTGCTTACTTTCACGTATGCCTGATAAACATCCACTGTCGAACCAGACATTTCTGTCATGAGATAATAACAACGCAATGAATATGTCCCAGTTAGTCAACTTCAGCTGGATGAGTCAGCCATCCGCCTGGATCGGCCTTGTCACACTGATAGCCCTCGAAATCGTGCTCGGTATCGACAACATCGTGTTTCTGACAATCCTCTCCGGCAAGCTTCCGAAGGAAGACCAGCCTCGGGGCCAGAAGCTCGGGATGACTCTTGCGGTGATTCCGCGGCTTGTTCTCCTCCTCGCGATTCCGCTGGTACTCGCGATGAAGGATCCTCTCTTCACGATTCCCTTCATTGCGGATCCAGGCCACAGTGGGCACGGCAAGGGCCTCGGGTTATCGCTCCAGGACTTGGTTGTCTTGGTCGGCGGCATCTTCTTAATCTACAAGGCCACGCACGAAATCCACGGCAAGCTTGAGGGCGAGGATGAGCACGCGCCCGGAGCGTCCAAAGGCAAGGCTGGGGCGAAGTTCTCGGCGGTGATGGTCCAGATCATGGTTATCAACCTGGTCTTTAGTCTTGACTCAATCGTGACGGCAATCGGAATTATCCCGCCTGAGCAAGTCATGGTGATGATGATCGCTGTCATCATTTCGACCATCATCATGGCTGCAACCGTTCGGCCTGTCGCGGGCTTTGTCGAGCGTCACCCTACGGTCAAAATGCTGGCCTTGTCGTTCCTGATGCTGATCGGCACGACGCTGGTTGCGGAAGGCTTTCACTTTCATATTCCAAAGGGCTATGTTTACTTCGCGATGGCATTCTCGGTCTTTGTGGAGGTCCTCAATCTCAAGGCGACCAAAGGGAAGAAAGTCACACCAGTGCACCTGCATGAGCAGTTTCCAGATGTCGATTAGGCTAACGTTTCACAGCAAGTGTGCGTGATATAGTAAACGGCGTTATGCCCTCCCCCACGCCTCAATCGGCAACCGGCGGGACCACCGCCAAACAGGTCCGCTATCTCTTCGTCACTGGTGGTGTCGTCAGCTCAATCGGTAAGGGAATCACCTCCGCATCGCTGGGACGCCTCCTGAGAAATCGTGGCTTCAAAGTCGCGATGCTCAAGCTCGATCCGTACATTAATGTGGATGCCGGAACGATGAACCCTTACCAGCACGGTGAGTGTTTTGTCACAGATGATGGTGCGGAAACGGATCTCGACCTTGGACACTACGAGCGCTTTGTCGACATCGAGCTGACGCGAGAAGCATCCGTCACCACCGGCTCTGTCTACGGCGCAGTCATCCAAAAAGAACGTCGAGGCGACTACCTGGGCGGTACAGTTCAGGTCATCCCCCACGTCACCAATGAAATCAAGGAACGCATCGTCGGTCTGGGTAAGTCCACGGATGCCGATATAGTCCTCGCTGAAGTTGGCGGTACGGTGGGCGATATCGAAGGGCTTCCATTCCTCGAGGCGATTCGCCAGATGAAGCGGGATGCCGGTTCCGGGAATGTTCTCTACATCCACGTGACGCTGATTCCTGCCGTTGGCCCGTGGAACGAGGTCAAGACCAAGCCGACGCAACACTCCGTGATGCGGTTGCGCGAGGTTGGTATTGCTCCCGATGTCCTCGTTTGCCGAACGGGACGCCCGATCAACAAGGAACAGAAGGAGAAGATTGCTCTCTTTTGTGATGTTGATGCGGATGCGGTTATCGAAGCGCGCGATGCAGATACGATTTACGAGATTCCTCTCGTCTTTGAAGAGGAAGGTTTCTCTGACCTCGTCGTTCGCCGCTTAGGCCTGCCCGTCACCGAACCGCGTACATCCACTTGGCGCGAAATCGTCGAGCGTATCGTGCATCCAACCAAAGATGTCGAAATCGCTGTCGTGGGCAAGTACATCCAAAACGGGGATGCGTACATCTCCATCGCTGAATCACTGGGCCATGCGGGCATTTTGCATGATGCCCGTGTGCGCCTGCGCTGGATTGACTCGGAAGAGATTCAGTCTGCCGCCGATGCGAAGGCACGTATCGAAGGCTGCAGCGGCCTCGTGGTTTGCCCAGGCTTTGGTGCGCGCGGCATCGAAGGCAAGATCGCAGCCGTGCAATTTGCACGTGAGAGTGGCCTGCCATTTCTTGGAATCTGCCTCGGGATGCAAATGGCGGTTATCGAGTTCGCACGCAATGTATGCGGTCTTGTAGATGCCAACACTACGGAGACATCCCCGGAGACGCCACACCCAGTCATCGACTTGA
This sequence comes from uncultured Armatimonadota bacterium, assembly GCA_903924445.1. Lineage (GTDB taxonomy): Bacteria > Armatimonadota > Armatimonadia > Armatimonadales > Armatimonadaceae > CAIRTT01. The sequence continues at coordinate 5,298 of CAIYBQ010000355.1, forward strand.
TGCTCGAGCAAGCGGATGTATCTGACAAGGGTGCGACGATGCGCCTCGGACTGTGTCCGTGTACGGTCACGCCCGGAACCCTTGCGCACACTTTGTACGGGGCCACGGACATCACGGAGCGTCATCGCCACCGCTATGAGTTCAACAATGCGTACCGTGAGCAGCTTGCAACGGCAGGTCTGCGCTTCAGCGGCGTGCACCCGGAAAAAGACTTGGTTGAGA
>CAIYBQ010000356.1 GCA_903924445.1 uncultured Armatimonadota bacterium
ACTTTGTCGCTTCATGGAGGGTGTAGCTCATTAGGTTAGAGCGTCAGATTGTGGCTCTGAAGGTAGTGGGTTCGATCCCCATCATCCTCCCATAAGCAAAACACCTCGAAGATAATCTCCGGGGTGTTTTTTGATTTCTGGATGTTTTTGACGGTCAGTTCGCCGGTCCATCCACATTGATTTGCCACGTAATCCCGAAGCGATCTTTGACTATCCCGTAGCCAACACTCCACGGAACTTCACTAAATGGCATCACCACGGAACCGCCATTTGCCGCTAATGCATCGAATGCAGACTTGCCAGCATCAAAGTCGGTGACATTCCACGAGAGTGAAAATCCCTGCGGCGTCTCGAACATTTCCGGGACATGGTCGGATCCGTAAATGACAATCCCACCCGCTGCGAGTTCGGCGTGGATGATTTTCTCCCCCCAGCCATCCGGGACTGGGAATGGACTGCCTTCGCCGTAGCGATTCACACCAGTCACAACACCACTGAAGAGCTCTGCGTAAAAGGTGAACGCTTCCTCACACGTCCCGGGAAATGCGAGGTACGGATGGATTCTCATTTGATCAACAGCCTTGCGTTGTCATCCCGCCGTTTACGTGAATGTTCTGGCCTGTTACAAACGAGGATGCATCGCTCGACAGATAAATCGCCGTTCCGGAGACATCTTCAGGGATGCCCCAGCGGTCCAACGGAATCAGCACTCGGTAGCCAGGACCATCCGTGACGACTTCCTCGACGTGCCGCTCAACCGGAATCCAGCCTGGGGAGATCATGTTAACGGTGATGTTCCACGGGGCCAGCTCCTGCGACATCGAGCGGGTAAAGCCATTCTGGCCACTCTTTGCTGCTACATAGGGCACAAAGTTCGGGACGGCACGCGCGACGACTTCTGAGCCAATATTGATGATGCGTCCCCACTTTTGTTCCTTCATATGTGGGAGCACAGCACGGGTAAGGAGGAAGGGGCTGATGAGGAAGAAGTTTAGCATCGACTGGTAGAACTCAACCGAATACTCCTCGATCGGGAAGTGCGGCTGGTCACAGGTTGCGTTAACAATAACGACATCCACGCCTCCAAGATCCCTTTCGATATCCGCGACCATTTGGTTGATCTGGCCTTCATCAATCACTGATGCCTTGTACAGCGCACCTTCGAGGCCCTCACCGCGGAACTCAGCAAATGCCTTTGCTGCACGGGCATCATTGTTCGCATAGTTCATCGCCACTTTGGCACCCGCACGGCCGAGGGCAAAGGCCATTGATTTACCCAAGCCGGTTGTGGAACCGGTAACCAGTACGACCTTGCCGGCGAGGTCAAAGAGATTGCGTGTAGACATAGGGTCAGTTTCGCCCGATGGGCATAATCTGTCAAGGAAATCCACCCAAGGTGCAAACCGTCTACCGGTAGAATAAGAGACCGCCGGAGGCTTCTGACAATGCACGACCATCGCCCTGTTTCCCGCCGCAACTTTATCGGTATCGGACTTGGCAGCACGATTGCTGCACTCGGGGGCACCGATGTTCTCGCTGCGCCTCAAACCAACCCGACCGCCAAGGCCAAGCGCGTCCTCGTCATCTTTGAACAGGGTGGTATCAGCCATACGGATACATGGGATCCAAAACCCGATGCCCCTAGCGAACATCGGAGTCCATTCAAGACGATTTCCACCGTGGTCCCCGGGATGCAATTCACTGAGCTGCTTTCGAAGACCGCCAGAGTTGCAAACAAACTGACTGTTGTCCGTTGTATGACGCAGCCAACCGCTGGCATCGGTGATTCACACCCTAAGGGTTCCAAGTACATCTTCAGCGGGGAAGCTCCCGGTGGACCGGTGGACATGCCTGATATTGGGTCGATTGTTGCGGCAAAGCTCCGCTCCGATGCCCTTTACCTCCCGGCGAACATCCTTGTCCCCGGAAACTCCGAGCAGGCTGCCGAGTCCGCGCCAGGCTTC
>CAIYBQ010000357.1 GCA_903924445.1 uncultured Armatimonadota bacterium
CGAAATTGTTCCCGCCGGGCTAATCGTCGCACGTAGGCTTAACCAAACATCCCCTGTCTGAATCTTTGCTGTCTGGCCGGAGAGGACAACCAGCTTTGGAGCAGAGACGATTTTCTTTCCGTTTACAAGCTTGGCCTCAATAAGGACTTCCTTGGATGCCTTTGCCGCGTTTGGCCGCGCTTCCATCAGCACTACTTTTTGTCCATCCGCAGCGCCGATGCCAGTGACGATCTTCGCACCCGCGGCTTTGCCTGCGTCAACGCGTCCAGTCTTGACAATCGTAGGGGCATTTCCATCTCCGGAGGCAGTGACCGTGACGGTTGTGCCGGGCGCGATGTCAGCGACGAGCAGCCCTTGGGCATCGATAACGATGTCGGATGCATCGATCTCGACACGATTGGCGGTGTCAGGAAGAGCAATCCCAGCATTCGAACCATCTGATGTGATGATTTTGATTTGCTTTTCGACCTTTGCACCCTTTGGTACATCACCGTTTAGCTCAGGGATGTCAAGTGAACCATCCGCTTTGGCTTTCACACCCGTCAGCTTGCGGGTCTTGCCGTTTTCGGTAATTTCGACATCGAAGGAGCCGCTGCCATTTCCGATGGCTTTGACCGAAACATTGCTGCTATGTGCCTGTGCCGCCGCCGCGCCGCTTGGGAGGATGAGAGGCTTGCCTTCGACTCTGACGGACACATTTCCGTTAGGTCCTTCGGTGGTGTCGATGATTATTGGTGGATGGCCAGCGACGCCACTTGGAATCTCGATGAAACCCTTTGGTCCGGGCTTGAGTCCCGTCAGCTTGCGGGTCTTGCCGTTTTCGGTGATTTCGACATCAAAGGTGCCATTGCTATTTGCAGTTGCAATGACAGTTACATTGCGCGAATGCGCTTGGGCAGCCGCCGCGCCGCTTGGGAGGATGAGCGGCTTGCCTTCAACCCGAATGGCCTTACTTTGCTTTCGACCGGCAATCCCAGCTGGAGGATTCAACTCCATTAACGCTGGTAGATCAAAGTTGCCATCGGGAGTAGCCTTGACCCCAGTGAACTTGCGGGTCTTGCCATTGTGGGTGATTTCGACATCAAAGGTGCCATCCTTGGCTGCAATTGCCTTGACCGCAACAGCATTTTGTCCTAGTGCTAGAGGAGCATCCGACTTGACCGTCTGGGCGTAACCCGCATTTGCGAGACCAAAGAGCGAAACGAGGGCGAGGTTGCCCGCGATGGTGAATGTCGTTTTCATCATGATGTCCTTGTGTACACGTGTGGACTGCGAATGTGTTCCCGTTTTGCGTACGTTAGTAACACTGGTCAGCACAATCCACCATTGTCAATTGAATGTCAGCGATTGGAAAGCTCTTTCAATCGCTTTGCACTCCACCCCTGCTTGGTTACGATTGGGACGTAGCCAACTTCCATCCCCTTTGGTGGCTTTACAAAAGCCGCTGGATCAATCGATGCCAGCTTTCCGGTTGATGGAGCAGGTAGAAATTCCTTTGTGGATTTCCATTCCCTATGGAGGAGCTCAACGCGCTTTTGCAAGGCCTCACGTTCCGCAGCGGAGAGGTCGGCATTCATCAACGCAGGCTGGTCGGCAAAACGATACCAGTAATACGTGACTTCGCTGCCATCCCCAAGAATCCGCGTAAATGGCCCAGCCGCAGGCCCCGGAGATTTCCATGTCGAAGATGCATCATCCGGGGTGATGTACGGCTCGAGGTCACGCTGTGGCTTTGGAAATGTGGCATTGATGAGACCTGTTTCTGAAGGAACATCACCCTGTGCAACAGCAGTCCAACGCTCCTTACCTTTCGCATCTTTGCCAAGGCGATAGTACTCTGGAAGCGTCACGAGCGATTTGTTGGTCGAGACGCGGGTCGCATCCCATGAAAAACCATACGTGTTATTCGTGAGAACCTTTGGCACACCAACACCAGCGAGGTCAACATCATGCGCCTGGTCGCGCTTCTTTCCCGGGAGATAAATCTTCCAGGTGGCATAGCCGCCGGGTTTGAAGTTATGCACCGCGGATGCAGCTGGCGAAACCATCCCAGCTGACTTCACTCCACCCCCAAACCACGTCTCCACCGAATTCCAGAGCGCCTGGCGGGAGTACGCGGTCACCTGATGGATCAGAGGAGCATCCCCTCCCGGGCCTGTCGGAAAGTGCGTCGGGGCAATACGGGCAAACCATGCACCATTTGCATCTTGGCTGACCATCGCCGGGATGTGCTGCGTTTCCATCTGAATCGCCTTGTTCGGCTCAGATGGGCGGGTATCGAGAAACTGACCAGCGACATCCGGGTTTGTTACGGATGCCTTCGACCAAAAGTACGGCGTAAAGAAAGTAACGGGTCCCTTGAAGTTGGCGGTGTTGAGAAACAGCGTCCAGCTCTGGTTGCCGGTTGGGACATTCTTGCCTGCCGTGGATGTTTTGGCAGAGGTCAGTGGAAGCGGCAGGTACCCGTAGCCAAACAGCTCCCCGCGCGTGCCTTGCTTGAGGTTTAGGCCATCCGGTGGCCAAAGGATATTTTGGCTGAGCTGGGCGATGCCATAGAGGCCCGTTGGGTTCTTCCAGTCACGCCCTTTTCCAGCACCCGGACCGTTTGCCCATTCGCTGAAGTTGAGGGCGACGCCCCCCATGATGAACTTAGGGGTTTCGGTAGCGAAGCGTGTGTCACGCCACCAACCAAGCCCACCTTCGATGTCCGTGTAGAAGTCTTTGAGTTTCTTGCCGTCCGGCTGAGGGAACATCCACGTACCGAACAGCCCACTCTGGAATTCCTGCCCAGGATAGGTCTCGAGCAGTGGCCACGCCGCGACGTACATCGAGAAGCCCGCGTTGTACTCAGTTGGAACTTTGTCATGCGGAACGATTAGGTAGCCAGCCATTTCGGTGAGCTTTGGCTTTTGAACGAGCGGTACTTTGGTTTGCAGTCCAAAGACAGTCATCAAAGTGGCAATATAAAAAGCAGTCATTCCGATTCCTCTAGCCTACTTCGCGTACTTACGAATGAAGTCCAACGCAAGCGTACTCGTGGCATCCTTTGCACTCAGCATCATTTTGGTGATGATTGTGATGTGCGTCCGGTCCTTGATGAGTTCAAGTGTCGCTGGAATCTTGAGCTCACCCAGCTTGGCTGTATACAACTTTGCAAGCGTATCAAGACCCGCATAATCCTGATCGGCGTACATGACAAGCGCTGGAGGACCATCCTGAGTGACATTTTTCAGCGGTGATGCAGGCTTAACCTCATCCGCCGTGCCAGGGAAAATCTTTGGGAACATCCCCGCCGGGATGTCGTAAACGCCACTAATAGGAATAATGCCCCGGATGTTCTTCGAAGATAGGTTGTGCTTCTTGAGATATTCAGGATTCGCAGCGAGGAGGCTCGTCAAGTGGCCACCAGCGGAGTGTCCCGCGACAAAAATACGGTCCGCACGCCCGCCATGCTTTGCAATATTGGCATGGGTCCACGCAAATGCGCGTGCGACATCCTCAATATGCGCCGGATGCGTAACCGCAGGGCTGAGGCGGTAGCTGATCACGACAACCCCGATGCCCTGGCTTGCGAACATTTGCCCCATATTCCCGTACATCTTGCGGTCACCCGAGCTCCACGTTCCGCCATGGATAAAGAAAACGACAGGGAAGTCCTTTAACCCCTTGGGGGTATAAATGTCGAGCTTGTGCTTCTTCGCATCGGCATCCGCGCCTTCGTAGTACGCGATGTCATTTACGACGACAACTTCTTGCTGAGCAAACACGTGAAATGCAGGCTGCGTGGCAACAATCGCTGGAACTGTGATGGGGAAAATCATGGCTGAAGCTCCTAAATGCACACCGGTGGTGACTTGCCGCTACCCTATCCTGTTTATGGGGAATCTGCACAGTTTGCCTCATCTACATTCCGGTAGGATGCAAGCATGGAAATGTACCTGACAACCCCGGATCGCCAAAATCTGATGACCCGTAAAGCGGATATCCAGTGGGGAGCCCCGCAGCGCGGTGTCGCGGAAATCACCGTGGATGTCAGTAAAAAGCTCCAGCCATTTCTAGGCGTTGGCGCAGCGCTAACGGACTCATCGGCGTTTCTGCTCACGAAATGCATGTCAGACACGGCTCGGGAAGAGACACTGCGCGCTTTGTTCAGCCCCGCACCGGGAGCAGGCTTTTCCGTCATCCGCATTTGTATGGGTGCATCGGACTTCAACCACGCCGGCAGCTATACCTACTGTGACTATCCTGACCCGTCCCTCCGTATGTTTTCCATCCACCGGGAACAGGAATGTCTGATTCCCATCATCCACGCAATCCGACGCATCAATCCAAATATCACCATCATCGCAAGCCCGTGGAGCGCACCGGCCTGGATGAAAACAAACAACTCCCTCAATGGCGGCTGGTTGGCACAGGAGCATTACGATACCTATGCGGGGTATTTCGTGAAATACATCGATGCGATGCACCACGAGGGTATAAACATCGACTACATCACGCCGCAGAACGAGCCCCGCCACAATGATGACCGCTATCCAAGCATGCGGATGGAGCCATCCGATCAGGCCCGCTTTATCGGCAAGCACCTTGGCCCCGCGCTGCGAAAGGCCAATATCCGTACGAAAATTCTCTGTTGGGACCATAACTGGGACATGATGGACTTCCCGATGGGCGTCCTCGCAAACCCGGATGCCCGTAAGTACACAGCAGGGGCGGCCTTCCATGCGTATGCCGGGGAGCCATCCGCTCAGGCGCAGGTGCAGAAAGCCTTCCCAGAGCAGGAAATCCACTTTACGGAGAGCTCTGGAGGCTTCTGGGCGACGGATTTCGGCGGGAACATCCGCTGGGACCTCACGAATCCGATTCTCGGATCAATCCGGTACGGTGCACGGACCAGCCTGAAGTGGAACCTTGTCTTAGATGAAAACCAGGGTCCGCAAAATGGCGGCTGTGACAACTGCCGGGGCATCGTGACGTACAACCGCAAGACGGGCGTTGTCACCCGAAACGAGGAGTTTTACGCTTTCGGGCATGTGGGTGCGTTTGTGCGCCGGGGCGCACACGTCGTCGCATCCACAATAATTGATGGTAGCCCAAGCGCAGTCTTCCTGAACCAGGATGGCGGCCGGGTGCTCGTGACCTGCTCGGAAAAAGCGCGGCGCGTGCAGGTCATCGATGGCAAGCGTGCAGCACAGATAAACATTCCAGCGGGTTCGGCGGTGACGCTTACCTGGCGCTAGGTAGGCTCTATACCACAATGTCTTAGAGCTGAGTGCCTAAGACAAGCCGGGGGAGTGGAATCTACTTCGACGTATTCATTTTTTGCATCGGGACGCCGTGGAGGGGCGGCATCAGAAGGCGGCGTTCCTCTTTATGACGGTCACTGGAGAGGACGATCAGGGATGCATTTCCAAGAAATGGAGAAAGTACACCGTTTCCAAATGCGCTAAAGGTCTTTGGATTTGCGCTGAAAATTGCGCGTGCGCCGGCGGGTGTGCCGGTCAGGGTGATGCTTTGGCCGGGGCTCCAGACGGTGAATGGATCGCCGACCCGGTCGCAGGTTTCGGATAGAAGCTACCCAGGATTATTGAAGAGTTTGTCGAGCTCGAGTGGGTTGAACTTCCATCCAGCGGGGGTCCCGCGGCGTAGCGTTTCCATCCTAGGATGCTATCAGAGTCAGACGGCAGGCGATTTTGGTGGCATGGGGTGAAAATGGTTAGTTTCACAAAGGGTGAACATCACCCACTTTTGCGAAACCTACACAATTCACCCTCAAGCCCCTCACTACGCAAACTGACAATCAACGCTAGCGGTCAGCGAATCTGGAAAACAGAAACGAAACCGCAACATTTCACAAAGGGTGAACATCACCCACTTTTGCGAAACCTACACAATTCTCTCTCACGCCTGCATCTACACAAACCGATAATCAACGCCAGCGGATAGCGAATCTGGAAAACAGAAAAGAAACCGCAACATTTCACAAAGTGTGAACATCACTCACTTTTGCGGAACCCACACAATTCGCCCTCACGCCTGCCGCTACCCAAACCGATAATCAACGCCAGCGGACAGCAAATCTGGAAAACAGAAAAGAAACCGCAACATTTCACAAAGTGTGAACATCACATTCTGTGGTACGTATACGTACTAGTTTTTGGAGGACATTGGTTGATGAAGTCAAATCGCACCATCTTGCTGGCAACAGCACTCGTTAGCCTGCTTGGCACCGCCGCAGTGGCAAAGCCACCATTCGCAGAAAAGGAAGGCGTCAGCTGCAAGTACTGCCATACTCAGGCACCGATGCGCAACTACCGCGGTAACTTCTACCACGACAACAACCTGAGCTTTGCCGGCTTCGATGATGCCGCTGAAGCAAAGAAGGCTGGCGTGGAGGTTGGACCTGAAGCATCCAGCAAGCCAAAGTCCTGGACCGCTCCTGAAGCGCCAGCAGAACCAGCAAAGCCTGAAGCTCCTGCAAAGCCTGCAAAGCCTGCAAAGCCAACCAAGCCAGCAAAGAAAGCTCCTGCTAAGCCAGCAAAGCCTGCTAAGAAGGGCGGCAAGGGTTAACCCCAGCCTCACGTAACAACGTAAAACCGGCCGGTTTCCTCTTGCAGGACACCGGCCGGTTCGCATTTTGAGACACAGGCTTTCCTAACAAAGCCAGTAACACATAAGAAACATAAAGCACTCTTTGTAACGTAACGCTTTATGAAATTACGATTGGAGCAGTTCTGGATAATGAAACACAAACTCAGCCTCTATAGCGGCATCGCAGCTGCACTTGTCGGGCTAACCTTGCCGGCATCCGCTAAGCCACCTTTTGCCGAAAAGGAAGGCGTGGCCTGTACCTATTGCCACATTCAAGCCCCGAAGCGTAACTACCGTGGGGATTACTACAAATCGCATCAGCTTTCGTTTGCTGGCTTCGTGGATGCCGCTGAAGCCAAAAAAGCCGGCGTTGCTGTCGGTCCCGGCGCTGCCTCAAAGCCAAAGTCCCTGACAACTGCGAAGCAATCCCCACGCATCGCGATCCTCACAAAGAAGGCTCAGGATGCGGAAGGCGCGGCGCGGAGCGCTCCACGTGATCCGAAACTGCGAATCGCATTTGCAGCCGTACTGACCAAGCTCGGGGATGCCCAGCTGGCTGATACATCCGTGCCGCTGGCAACACGCATCGACAACGCAAGCCAAAGCTACACAAAAGCCGGGCATATTGATGGAAAAAACACCGCTGCAAAAGCTGGTCTCGAGAAAATCAAAGCGCTTCAGGCCAAGCAAGGCGCACCGAAAAAACGTGGCTAGGGATTTGACAACGTTGCATTCAAGCTAAGTGACCGACATTGCAAACGCCGCGGTTGCGGTGGCGATGACGACTAGTCAATAACCTTCATGGAATGCAGGAAACAATTACCGTTGCCTGCATTCCAACATTTCAACTTATCGCCCGGGCTTGCCCGGCCCCACCGGCCTCGAGCGTGGCTTGCAG
>CAIYBQ010000358.1 GCA_903924445.1 uncultured Armatimonadota bacterium
AGCTTGTACAGGCCCTGCACCGCTCTCGTATCGGGTTGGTGATGGATGTTGTCTACAACCACTCCGTCCCGGCAAGCGGCGACTCCAGTGCGTTCTGGGCGGCTGTTCCTTACTACTGGTTCCGGACCGATCATGAAGGCAAGGTCATTAATGAGAGCGGCGTTGGAAATGCCCTGAACGATGAACGGACGATGGTTCGAAAGTTCATCTGTGACAGCCTTGCTTTCTGGGCCCGTGAGTACCACATCGATGGCTTCCGCTTTGACCTCTTAGGTATCTTCACGCCGGCGACGGCGAAGGCTGTTCGCAAGCTCCTCGATGTCATCCGGCCGGGAATCATTCTTTACGGTGAGCCTTGGAGCGGCGGGGGACCGGTACGCCTCGGTAAAGGCGATCAGCGCGGAACCGGCATCGCGGTGTTCAATGACACCTTCCGTGGGCTTTTCCGCGGCGACCTGGATGGCGATGGCAAAGGCGTTTTGACGGGTGCAGGCTGGGATCCGGCGGCGATGCTGCGTGTGCTAAGAGGCTCGCCTGATTTCGCAGCGATGCCGTCTGAGAGCCTCAATTACATCAGCGCCCATGACAATATGACTCTCCGTGACAAGCTCGCGCGTGTCCTCGGGGCTGGCACGGACTCGGACCGCGTTAATGCGGCGGTGCGCGCTGGTATCACGGTCACGATGCTCTCTCACGGCATCCCGTTCATCGAAGGTGGCATCGAAATCGGACGTACCAAAGGCGGCAACCATAACTCCTACAATGCGGGCGACAAGGTCAACCAGTACGTCTGGCGCTCGCTGACACCCGCGGATGCACAGTGCATCAGCCATATCAGTGGTCTCGCCGCGGTACGCAAGGCGCATCCGGCCTTCCGCAGCAACACCCGCCTCAGTGGACCATCCGTGGTGAAGCTGGTACGGAGCGGCATCCCTGAGCAGGTCCTCGCGTGGGAGCTGGATGGCACGGATGCCAGCGACCCTTGGAAAGTCATCCGGGTCATCGTCAACCTCTCACAGAAGCGGGTTGATATTGCGGGGATGGAGCGCTGGCAGCTGGGCTACTCGGATGATGCATTGGGGATTCGGGCATCCGCCGGCGCTGGCATGGTCTGGCAGCTCGAGCCAGGCGGCACCGTCGTCCTCCACAACAGCTAACTAAGCTTTGGGCGTCTTCTTTTCTGGGCCATCCAGCTGAATTGCTACCAGAATGTCGCTGAGGACATTCACACCTGAGCGCAGGCGTGCAATGATCCAGTCGACGGGCAGGAGCAGCGGAAGCGCGATGGCGACGGTTTCAGGGGTGAGGCCGGCGGCACCAAGAACTAGGGGCAGGACGATAAGACCGGCTTCCGGGATACCGGCGATGCCGGCTGCGGCAAAGCAAGATGCGAGAACCACGGTGATCTGACCTGTGAGGCCAAGCGGCATCCCGAGGGCTTGTGTCAGAAAAATCGCCGCCATCGCTTCGTAGAGCGTGATGCCATCGTTGTTCAGGTTGGTCGCAATACACGCCGAGAGGCGCGCATTTCCATGGGAAACGCCGAGCTTTTCAAGGCAGCGCAGCGTGATTGGGACGGTCGCTAAGCTTGAGTTTGTCGAGAGGCCTGAGATGACCGCATCGGCGCTCTTGCCAAAGTATGTGGCAGGGTTCCGGCGGCCAAAGACCCAGGCCGCGAGCGGATAGTAGATGAGCGCATGGATGAGCAGCCCCGCGACGACGATGCCTAAAAAGCCGCCAAGCAATGTAAAGACGCTGGGGCCGGTGTTTCCGACGACTTTGCTAACAATCAGCAAGACGGCAAGCGGGATAGCCTTGATCGTCCACTCCAGCATTTGCAGCAGCAGGTGGTAGCAGGCGTGCACGGCGCGCTCGAGCAGCTCTGCGCCATCGATGGCCTTTTGCCGGATCGCGCGCAGCGCGGAGCCAAGGAAGACCGCAATCAGGACGACGCTTAGGAGGTTGTTGTAGACAAAGGGACGGATGAGGCTGCTGGGGACGATGTAGGTGATGTTCGGGAGGATCTCAAGCGTTGCGCCGGGGGATGCGGGGTCATCCGACTTCTTGGCATCCGGTGCTTTGGCATTCGTAGCACTGATCAGAGACTGGATTTTCCCCTGCCAGGCCTTACCGGGCTGGAGGGTGTTCATCAGCGTGAGGCCAATCAACATCGCGATGCTGGTGTTGAGGGCACAGACGGCAAGCAGTTTTGGGATGGAGCGTTTTGGGATACTGATGTGGACGATGCCATCAATGATCGCAAAGAAAACAAGTGGCACAGCGAGGGCGCGGAGCACTTGGATGACCAACATCCCAGTCCCGCCCGCCGTGTCCAGCCACTTTGTACGTCCCGGGTCTGGCCCGAGCGGGCTTGTTTTCCCGAGCAGCACCCCGATTGCGGTACCAATCAGGACACACAGGAGGACTTGCAGCCACAGTGGGATAGAAAACTTATTGGGTTTGGATGCGATACCGGTGTCCATAGCGTGCATTATGCGCTACTTTTGCCCGAGCGTACATTTGTCACCAGGCGTCCATTTGTGATGATTAGGGCGCCTTGGTAGCTCGTAAATGAGGATTAGCCGAGGGGCTTGCGCTTGATCTCGTTGATGGCGCGTGGCAGGTTTACGGGTGTTTTCGCCGTCTTGCGGAAGCACACGATGTTGCGCTCAATCTCTTCGACTCCGTAGAGCGTCCCGGTGATTGTCTTCTCGTGCGTGAGGCCAATCTGGCGTGCAGCGCTGCCGTAAGGCTCAACTTCCGGGCCCTTCATCGCAACAAACAATCCGCCGCGTTTCACCAGCGGGCCACACCACTCGAGCAGCGTCGGCATCGCGCTCACAGCCCGTGCAAGGACAACATCCGCCTGCTCACGCCACTTCTCATCGCACCCGATGACTTCCGCACGCGCATGGACAGTCTTAGGTGCATCCCATTCGAGGGCTTCATAGGCGGCCTTAATCCAGTGGAGGCGTTTGCCCATGGTGTCGATAAAAATGGTGGTGATGTCCGGGCGGGCCAGGGCAATCGGGACACCTGGGAAGCCGGCACCGGTTCCGATGTCCAAAAGCGTTGCACCTGCAGGGACATCGCGAAGGACACCCATCACGCTCCAGGAGTCGATGAAGTGCTTGAGCGCCATTTCATCCGGGTCGGTGATACGCGTCAGATTGAGTGTGTCATTGCCCGCGAGAACGGTTGCGCCCCACCAGGCCGCCTTTTCGATGACTTCATCGGTGACCTCCACCGGGAGCTGGTCTTCCAGCTTGTAAATGGCATCCCGGATAGCAATGGCATCCTCTGTACGTGGCGTGACATCAATCGAACGTTGGGTCAATGGGAAACTCCTCTAAAACGCATCACTTTGTGTGGGCCGACATCCGGCACATGAAAAACATCCCCTTCTGTCACCCATCCATTGCGCTCATAAAATGGAATCGCATGGAGACGGGCGTTGCACCAAAGGGGTGTCGCTTTTGTTTCTGCTTGGCGGCAGACTTCCTGGAGGATGGCGCGTCCGATGCCGCTGCCTTGGTGGTTTGTGTTCACGGCCATCCCGCGTAGCTGCAGGGAACCATCTGGAGCCGCCGCAAGCGTCGCGCAGCCGATGGGATTACCAGCATCATCGGATGCCAATATATGCACGGTTCCGGGGGCGTTGTCGATATCGAATTGTGCGGCGCTGCGTGGCCGGTTGGGGCGGAGGACATGCCAGCGTACATCGATGAGGCGCTGCAGCATTTGGTCATCCGTGACGATTGATACGCGTGCAGCGTCAGGAGCATGGTGGAGATGTACGAGGAGGTCGCCATCTGAGACGGCGATGACGACTGGGGTGCTGGTGATGCGGTTGAGGGTGCCATCCCGCTTGCCAGGGATGAGGGATTCATCCGAAAGTGGCCAGGCAACGCCGCTGGTACGGACGCCGTGGACGGCTCCGAGAGAGATGAGGGAAATCGTCCTGCCGACAAGCGCATCATCGTTTAGGATCAGCCCGCTTTGTGCATGGAAGGTTGTGCCGTGGGAGTCGACGAGCTGAATACGATGTCGCCGGCCGAAGCTGGTGAGGGTTGAGAGGACGGAGTGCTGGTGGTCGAGACGTCCGCCGGTGCCACCAAAAATCGTGATGTCGGCATCTGGGTGTCGTGTCGTGGCAATCGTCAGGGCTTTCTCGAGATCTGTATAGTCCTGATCGGGCGTATGGATGACATCGGTGCCGGATGCCAGCAAGTAAGCGCGTTCATCCGGGCTGAGGGAATCAAAGTCTCCGGTGACGAGCGTCGGGATGATTTCGTGACGGAGAAAGTGGCGTGTCCCGCCATCGATTCCGTGGATGATGTCGGCATCCACGACAGCCTTGAGGAGGAGATCCTCCGCCCGGCCGGTAAGCTCGCCGTTCGCAGCCATCACAATCCGTCTGACATTCATGCTCATACCATCCAAGTGTATCCTGATGGACCATCACTGTTCGTATCGTGGCCTGTGTTTGCCTTGGTCACCACAAGGAGGTTGCCACGCTTCCCCCTGAGCAAACCTTATGCGTTGATCGCACAGTTCAACGCATGACGGAAAGCATATTTTTGCTAGGAAGGCATTCATAGGGGGTGCAAAGGGCTGCGCATACATCCTATTTCGAAAATCTGCAATACACACATTTGAGTATGGTTGTCGCTATGTATCGTTGGTATCAGGAGTCCATGGATGCACAACTTAGTCAATCGAAGTCGAAGCGGTCTGCCCCGCGGCCAAGCTGTCCCCATTGTGAAGCGGAAGGCGTGCAGAGATTTGGTCAGAACCGGGGTGGGACGGTGCGGTGGCGTTGCACAGGCTGTTGGAAGACATTTACGCCGACGCCTAACACGCGAACGATTTCTCCGCTGAAGGTTGACATCATAAAGGTCGCTATTGCCAAGGGATGTTCGAAGCACACGATCGCTCTGGCGGTTCGTGTAAGTCCGAAGACGGTTTATCGGATTGCGGAAGGCTGGGTGCCAAAGGGTTACCGTCCGGCTTATTCAAATGGCACACCGTTGCACTTGTTACGCGATCTGGGGCTTGTCGTTAAGGATTAGCAATCGACATCGGCTGAAACCGTAGATGCGGGCAGGCGTGGAAGCCTGCCCCTACAGAACTTCCTTCGCAATCTGTTTCCATGGTCGTTCACAGGACACCCATGGTTATGGGAACTTGGGGTTTTGCGAATTTGACTCTCGGAACGAAACCAGCCATTCATAGGGCCAGGCCTCTGTGCCTGCCCTCTTTGCGTTACGGTTCTGTGTGACCTGCGGACAGCCCTGAAGCCTGCGCCTACAGGGAGAAAAGCCAACTGTGTCCTCCCAATAATGGATATCTCATTCATCATGAATGCATATTTATACCGGGTGACATAAGTAATGCATTCTATAGGCGGTGAACATTGACTTTTAAATCAGTTCATATTGTGTCAGCTCACTAAATGTAGTGGAAATAAATATTTCAGATACTGAAAAAGCACAAAAAAGATAAATGTACGTAATAAATTACAATCTACAGTTGAAATAGTGGTTTATACAGGGAATAATTTGTGTGTAAAGTCGTATTTAGATTAATCTTTCCCTACTGCGTTGATAAATTTCCGGTAGGCGTTGATGTCCGTTCTACTTTATCTGCTGTAAATTGCCTATTGATGTCTATCTTGAGGCTCTATTGTGCAATGAAGAGCATTCGTGACTGTTGGTCAATCAATATTGATGTCACATCACAGCTTAGTTTTGTGATGTGCATGTAATGGACAATCTTTCGAACACACCCAGGCAATCTAATACTGCTTGTTCCAGATGCGCATCGCAGCAATGTGTCCGCTTTGGGAGCAATCGAGGTGGTACGCAGCGCTATATCTGTAAAGATTGTGGACGCACGTTTACTCCTGATCCTGCCCGGCGTGGAATCTCGCAAGAGCGAGCAGAGCAAATCAAGACTTTGATTGCAGGCGGCCATCCGATCACCAAGGTGACCCGGCTACTCAAAGTGAGCCCCAAGACGGTTTACAAAGTTATCCGGGCTACTGAGAAACCCAAAGTCCCAGAGCAGCTCGAAGACTAACCGCAATGAAACAAAAAACGGCCCACACAGCGCCTGCGCGGACCGTTCTCGTCTATTGAAACCTAATCTAACCGCGGGGAGCGGCCGTGTAGGACTTCAGCACACCCTCATCAGACTGGCTAACTCCACCTGGACCCGTAATCTTGACCTCAAGCTTTACCGGATAACCGAGCTGTGGCGCGACGTAGTATTCCGTCTTCGTCACCACACCATCCGACTGCGTATCAATGACTTTCACCACAAAGGTCTCGAACTTGCCTGCCGGAACCGTCACAACCGACTTCTCATGCACTTCCCAAGTCACATTGCTGGTTGTGTCATCCGCGTTCGTCTTTGTGTAGCTGCCACCCTGACCAACCGCATACGCGCCAGGGAGGAATATAAATGGCGTGGTCTGTTCAAAAATCGGGTCCTCGGAATCCTTGTTGGCGACTTCCAAAACATTGCCATTCGCATCGTAGCTGTACCAAGTGTCAGACACCGATGACCCAGGCTCGCCGTTCATCGTCATATTCGTCGTTGCCGTCAGCTTGATGAGGCCGGTTTTAGATCCAAGGGTTTCATTGTCCGTAATGCCAAGGACCGCCGTCCCGGAATACGAAAAACCACCCGTTGGGAATTTACTGTAACCTTTCAGATTAAACGTATACGTGTCGCCAGTTACCATCCGGGTCAGCGTGCCACCAGCCGGGGTTGCTGGAGTGCTGCTTCCACCACCGCAGCCAAATGTAACCAATGCAAGCGCAGGCACAACCATCGCAAACAGTTTTCGTCTCGTCATAATCATTCAATACACTCAAACTCTAAATCCAATATATAAGGTCCGAAAAAGACCGATTACTGACCCTGTCCCATTGCATAGCCAGGTATGCCATCAAAAGTACAAAGGTTCTCTGTCTTAATAAAGTCATAGCCCGCATCCGCGACGCGGCTAAGCAAGCGAATGATCTGCTGATGTGTCACGCGTCCCGTCGGCGTACTCGCCTCAAAACGACACCGCCAGTGATCTGCGAGGAACGCATCCGATGCCGCATTTGGCCACACCGTAAGCCCGCGGTTTGAAATCATCGTCAAACGAAGACCGTCGCCATCAGTGAGCTGCAAATGCTGCGCAAGCGTCGCTGGCTTGTCACCGCGCCAATGGAAGAAGACATCCACTCCCACCAGCTCCTTAGGCAATGCCGGTGCGCGCTCCTCACGGACGATATGCGCGACCTTGGCAGGGTTATTCACTG
This sequence comes from uncultured Armatimonadota bacterium, assembly GCA_903924445.1. Lineage (GTDB taxonomy): Bacteria > Armatimonadota > Armatimonadia > Armatimonadales > Armatimonadaceae > CAIRTT01. Next base: position 7,317 of record CAIYBQ010000358.1, read on the forward strand.
CCGCATAGGCAACCGGTGTCAAAACCTCTGGAAGCTGACCAAGGCGGGAAATGACTGCATTCGCAAACGCCGTCGTTCCAACCAGCTCAGCGCTCTGACCATCAACGTAAATGTCACCCGTGTGGATGCCATCCTCAATCGTTCGTAGCCATGCATTCTGGATCTTCGCTGCGACATCTGGCTGGCCGATATGCACCAGCATCATCACCGCCGCGAGGAGAAGCCCGCCCGGGTTCGCGATATCCTTACCCGCGATGTCTGGCGCGCTTCCGTGAATCGCTTCGAACATCGCGCCACTCGCGCCAATGTTCGCACTCGGCGCAAGCCCGACGGACCCCGCGACCTGCGCAGCAATATCACTGACGATGTCGCCATAGAGGTTGCTCGTCAAAACCATATCGAACTGCTCAGGCGTATCGGCGAGGCGCGCGGCCCCGATATCGATAATCATGTGCGAGCTCTTGATGTCCGAATATTGCAGCGCAACTTCATCCACAACCTTGTGGAAGAGACCATCGGTCATCTTCATGATGTTGTCTTTTGTAAATGTCGTGACCGCCTTACGGTCATGGGCACGCGCATATTCGAAAGCAAAGCGCGCGATACGCTCGCAGCCCGGGCGGGTGATCAGCTTCAGACACTGAACACACTCATCCGTTTGGCGGTGCTCAATACCGCCGTAGAGGTCTTCCTCGTTTTCGCGGATGATGACAACATCCATTTTAGGATGACGAGTCTTCACAAATGGTGCATAAGCAACACAGGGACGCACATTTGCATATAATCCAAGACTCTTACGGAGGGTCACATTGAGGCTTTTATAGCCACCGCCCTGCGGCGTGGTGATCGGGCCTTTCAGGAGAACGCCAGTCCGGTGGATGGATTCCCACGCATCCGGTGCGATTCCGCTTGTAAAGCCACGCTCGTAAACGGCCTTGCCGACCTCGATGGTCTCGAGGTCAAGCTGAGCATCCGCCGCCGCCAAAATTCGAAGTGTCGCGGCCATGATCTCGGGCCCAATGCCATCCCCATGTGCAACTGTGATCCGTGTCTTTTCCATTTGTTCTTCCTTCAAGCATGCCACATCATGGAAACAGGGCTCCGTTTTCACGTGCCCTGCTCCGGTTACTCTGATACTCAAAACAACTTATCTAGATTTTCGGTATCCATTTACGAACTCTTCAACACCGTTTTTGACCGCCTTTGGAACGGTGTTCCGGATAAGACGGGCACCGCTGTCGGCTTCGGCGAAAATAAAGTTCTTACTCGATGCCTCTGTTTTCTTACTGGCGATGATTGCGCGTTCGTTCACAGCATCGATAATCCATGTCCGGCAGCGGACCTTGCCAACAAGCTCCTGATCTTTGGTGACCGGGGTGAACTGGCGGACCTGCTCAACATTGTCAATCACCACAAAGACCACCAAATGTGCGTTCAGCTTCTTGCCAACTTTGTAGAGCGTTGCGCGGTTCCAATACTCTTCGTTGGTGAGGTCAATCTCGTTGTCAATCAGCATCCGGTGGACGGCTTGACCTGCGATGACATCAAAGCCGCGCTCCGAAAACACCTTTTGCAGCTCCTGATCACCCTTGACGGCTTGATCGTAGCGCTGGCGCTCATCCTTTTCACCACTGCCATTGATGACGGGAAGCACCACGACTTTTGTGTCCTGCGCGCGCAGCGGGAGACCGCCGTAGGATTCGCGTCCGCCATTGTCGACATCTGGTCGGTCCTTAGACTTCTTGAGGCGGATGTCGACGCCATCCTGTTCTTGAGGATGAGTGGTCAGTGCAATTGTTGCCGTGCAGGCGACTCCGAGCAGCGAAAGCGCTGCTGCTGTGCTAATGAAATGCTTGTTCATAGTCATGCTCCACTATTTGGTACGCACCACGCGCGACCAGTGTGACACCGGATTTATTACATCCACTGTACGGTGTAAGTTCCACCGAATTCGTTATGTGTGTATCACGATATGGTTGTTGTAATAACCCTTTTACGACCCTTGATGTCACTCCATAAGCGAGAAAACGGTGTCCCATCAGCTGCAGACAAGCGGTTCTGCACTAAGTGCTGCGACGATGTACGAAAGGCCAGGCATTCATCGGATTGCAGGGCCAGCTTGGCATTATTTACATCCACGCAAAATCTGCCGCGATATCCTCTACATCTATGACCCTTTACTGCGATTGGTGCCGCTCTGGAAACGCTACAGACATCCATGTTCATCACCATGACCTCGAACATGGCATCCCGCCGATCACGGACAATCAGCTCTTCTCTCGCCTTTGCTACGAGGTACTTCAGGCTGGGCTGTCATGGGACATCATTTTGAAGCGCCGGGATGGCCTCCACGCGGTTTGGCATGACTTCGATGTGCCTACGATCGCGCGTCTGTCGGAT
>CAIYBQ010000359.1 GCA_903924445.1 uncultured Armatimonadota bacterium
ACCCGTTGCGCCAGCGGTGCCGATTTTGCCGATGATGGCCAAAATGATGTCCTTAGCCGTGGCATCCGGGTGGAGAGTGCCTTCCAAGCGGATCTCCATGGTTTTCGGAGTGGTCTGCTGGAGGCACTGGGTGGCGAGGACGTGTTCTACTTCGCTTGTACCGATACCGAATGCGAGGGCTCCAAAGGCTCCGTGTGTGGATGTGTGGCTGTCTCCACAGACGATGGTTTGGCCTGGCTGTGTGTAGCCAAGCTCAGGCCCCATCACGTGGACAACACCCTGTCGTTCAGAATGGAGGTCATAAAGCGTTACGCCAAACTCTGCGCAGTTGGTCGCAAGCGTTTCGATCTGTTGGAGTGAAATCGGATCAACAATCGGCAGCGAGCGGTCGGTTGTTGGGACGTTGTGGTCCATCGTGGCGATGGTACGGTCTGGGCGGCGTACTTTTCTACCGGATACACGAAGGCCCTCAAATGCTTGTGGGCTGGTTACTTCGTGAACAAGGTGGAGATCGATGTAAAGGAGGGATGGCTTTCCTGTTTCGGCATGGACAACATGAGTGTCCCAAATCTTCTCAAAAAGTGTACGCGCTTTCATATGACCTAGATTATAGGATATTGGCCTGCACTACCTGCCCGGACCTGAAATGACCACATCGAAATGTAAGTCAGGTCGCATTGGAGCCGATCAGCAGTTTCTCAAGCAGCCCATCGACAGACGACACGATGGGAGGTTATACCTCGTTGTTGGACTGAATATTAGTCCAGCTGTGCCCGCCAATTACGGGACTCTTTAGATTGCTGTGGTTTGATGCTCATTTCAGATGCTGGTGTCTGCTAAATCACGTTGAGCACTGCAAAATTGTGCATTTAACTTATCTTTGAGATACGTTTATGGGAACTATCTCACGTCTTCTATGCGTCATTTTCTTTACTGTTGTGCCATGACTGGCATGTCGCTTTGGAGATGAATCAGATGAAGTCAAATGTCATCCTGTTGGGTGGACTTGTCCTTGTTGGAGTCGCGATAGGTGCTTGTGTCCGTGATGCGAGGACATCTATTCTCGGTCTAGGCTCGCTAAGTGCCGTTGCTGCTGCTCCATATGATGCATCCAAGGAACCCATTGTGGCTGCCGTGAAGCTCGCAGCTCCCGCTGTGGTCTCTATCGACACAACGAGCCGCCAGGTTTATCAGGTGTTTGATGACCCAATGGATCGCTTCTGGGGGAATGGTGGCCGGCGGGAAACCCGGGAGGTTCCGCGTGGAGCTGGCTCTGGTGTTCTCCTCAAGGATGGTTATGTCCTTACAAATCAGCACGTTGTTGGCGAGGCAGTCGATACAAATGGCTCGATAACCGTGCGCCTTCCCGATGGCCGTAGCTTTAAGGCATCCGCTGTCGGCACAGACCGCAGCACAGATGTCGCCCTCCTAAAAGTCGAAACCAAGGAGTCCCTTCCCGAGTCATCCCTTGGATTGGCTGGCAGTCTTGTCCCGGGGCAATCTGTCATAGCCATTGGTAATCCAGTTGGCCTGTCCGCATCCGTTTCCAGTGGTGTGGTGAGTGCACTCGGGCGGCCAATTGCAGTAGAAGATCGCCTCTACGAGAACCTAATCCAGACAGATACCGCCATTAACCCTGGAAATTCAGGAGGCGCCCTCGTCGATCTCGGCGGCAGAGTGGTTGGAATCAATACACTTGTCCGAAATGATGCACAGAACATCGGGTTTTCGATTCCGATTCAGACCGCGATGCGTGTCGCGGACTCACTCCGCAAGTTTGGTAAGGTCCGGAGACCGACAGCTGGCATAATCGTGGTGAATCTGGATGACAGGTTACGTCGAGCATTGGGCGTGGGGTCAGAAGCGACTGGCGTGGTCGTCTGGAATCTGTATCGTGGCATGGGTGCCATTGATGCCGGTCTACAGCGCGGGGATTTGATATCGGAATTTGCTGGCCAAAAGGTTACGGATGAGCTCTCATTCCGCCGAGTTCTGGAAGCGCAGAAAATAGGTTCCAAAGTGAAGTGCGCCATTCGCCGTGGAAATCAGCAGGGCGAAGTAGAAGTACAGCTCTCAGAAGCACCATAATTTGACCGATATTAGGATCCCCGCAGGCTTCTAAGGCGTTCGAGGGCCGTCGTCAAGTCAGGGTCACTATGACTTGGCATGCCTGTGTCGCTGTGATTTGCTTGGATGTTGGCTGTAACTCTTTGGGATACAGACCGTGGGCGTGTCCAACCATCTGGCAGAGTATCTTCATCCCACTGCTTCCAGACGTGCTCCTTGGTACATGCGAGTGTTCTGTCATCATCCGATGTTGATGTGAAGTGTAATTCGACGTCTTCGCCTTGATGCTGACGATAAATAGCCTCACTTATACTGACATACAGGGTGTCATCCTTGCGAACGGTGGCGCCCATCGCGAGCTCTGGATGCCCGATGATCCGCCGCGGTTTAGATGGGCGTTGCTTTACGATAAAAATGCCACCGGTTGTTCGGTGGAGATCTACAGGCGCTGGTGGTTCTGTGGGCGAAACGTGTTGAGGAGTCCACGAATGAACTCGCCCTCCTGTGACGATTAGGATGGGAGAAGGCTTTGGGATGATGATCAGACCGGATGCACCCTGTCCCGGTGTCCAGATTTGCAGGCTCAACGTGACTAACCTTTTGTCAGATACTCAAGTATCTCACTATGATGTTGGATGGGAATATAACCTACTTCTGTTGGTTTTGTCTCACTATCCCAGCCCGGCGTAAACCAAAAGGCTGTCCATTTGGCTCTGATTGCGCCGTTGATGTCCGCATCAGGGTCATTTCCAATCATCACGTGGTGACAATTGGGTATAAGGGTCTCAGCGGCTTCGAAAATTCTGCTGTCAGGCTTACTCACTCCAACTTCGCAGTCCAGAAGAATGTGCGTAAAGTATCGGATCAAGCCGCACAGCGAAAGCTTATGGTTTTGCAGGGCTGTCGGACCATTGGAAATGATTCCAAGGGTAATCCCGTGTTGCTGTAGATCCTCAAGAAGCTTGTGAACACCCGGAAAGCAGCTCCACGCAGACTCTTCCGCCAACGCACTACATTCCATCAGGCGGGCAGCATCGATCGTTTCGATGCCCATCCGGGACAACGTGCCGCGCACGATGTGGCTGCGAAACGAGTACAGACTCATTTGGGAGAGGTGGGCAAAGCCCGCAGTCCCTGGCCCGAGCTCAGTAAGCCAGACATCCATGCTGTTGTATGCGATGTCCCTCTCGCTGAACTCAGGGTAATCGGCTTCGATATATGCTTTGCTGGCCTTGATTGCCGCTGTCAGGCTTGCGGTTGTCGTGATCAGCGTGTCATCGAGGTCAAACCAGATGCATACCGATCTAGTCGTCAAAACCACCCATTACTTCAAGGGGATGCGGTCTCGAAACCGTTGCAATGACGGAATCTTCGACAAATTGCGCGACGGCTTCTTCCTGCAGGAGTGCGGTGACCTGTAAGGTCATCTCCTTCACTTTTCGTTGGAGGCTACGGTGGGCAGCGCTTCCGGCTTCGGTTGCTTGAAGCTGAAGTTTTGCATCCGCCAGGCGGTCTTCAAGTACAAGCCTCAGCTCACGCCACTGGTTCGCTCTTGGCGTACCGCCCATAAAGTCATTGATGACATCATCTGTTGTCTCCATAAAGACAATCTTACCTGTGTGCGGGCACCTCTGTCAGGCTGATTTTTTGCCGCGATTTGGTGCCGTACCCATATGGGTGGTCCGCTCAGCAATATTGGTGCAGTGGTCGCAAATACGTTCAAGAAAGTGGGCTACCTGGAGGAGATAGGTGGCTTGCATCACGCTGCGCGTATCTTGCTGCAGAATCTGAATCAATGTTGCGCGCATTTGCGCGTAGTAAAGATCCGCTGTGTCATCCCTCTTGATAACCTGAGCGGCCAGCTCTGTATCGTGGGACAAGTAGGCATCCACACTGTCATGAATCATCCCGTAGGCGACGGTTGCATAGCGGGGAACGTCAATCAGCGGCTTGTAGATGGCTTCATCAGCCATCCGATGTCCAATCCGTGCGATGTCGACCGAGTAGTCAGCAATACGTTCCAGGTCGCTGGCATTCTTGATGATATTGCTAATGGAGCGAATATCGATGGTCTTATCATTCTGCCGCCCCATTATCTTGACGCACGCTGCCTCAAGTGAGACCTCAAGACCATCAACAACGGCATCTCTGTCGATGACAGTCTGGCATGTATCGGTCAGCTGAAGTGTTAGTCCGCGCACGGCGGCGCTTAGCATGTCTTCGGCGGTGACACTCATTTCGATGATCATCGCTGTGATGGACATCAACTCGAGATCACCAGACTGTTTTTCCTTAGACATTGTGCGTTCAGTGTAGCAACCTGCTTGGCACTAATGTTAAGGACTTCAGCCACCAACGTTAAGAAGTATGTGTAGGGGTTAAGTTTAGGCTCTGATATTTCCAGCTTTTCTGGACATCTTGTCTATGAAGGGTAACCACAATGACTCTGCCATCTGAGATTACAGCTGAAAGGACAGTGCTTAAGCATTCTGACCAGTGGGTATCCAGAGGAGCGTCAGGTTCATCCATTAAAATCAGTGAACTCGGCTGAGATAACACCTTAGCAATAGCTACGCGTTGCCATTGTCCAGCAGAGAGAGCAGTTATTTCCTTTTCCATGAGTGCGTCAACATCAAATGTCGCATTGAATTTCGTCCACCGATGTTGCTTTTGACCAACACTTAGGTATTCACGCACTGTATAGGCGAATGGTCTTGGAGGGAGCTGTGGGAGGTAGGCTGGTTGTTCCTTATCGTCGATTGAAATGACACCACTTGACGGTTTGAGGACACCTGAAATACAGTCAAGCAGAGTGGACTTTCCCGAGCCATTGGGGCCTGTGATGACGATCGCATCGCCGCTTCTGAGGGAGAATGATGTGCTGAGCAATCGTCCGGTCACGGTTAGATCTCGGATTTCCAGCACTAACTGCCATCTCCACACGTGATTTTGTCGACGATTTGTGTGAGTTCTTCCTGTGAACCATAGGTGATGACAACAGTGCCTTTGTCGAGGTTCCCTGTAAGGCGCGCTCGCATCCCAAGTGCACTCCTAAGGAGCTGTTCAACAGCTTGAACCTCCGTTGAGCCACGCTTGGAAATTCGATCAGCTCGTCTGATTTCACCTTTCGTCTCGCTGGATGTCATTTCTGATTCCAGTTGGCGGACGGTCATCCTGCCAGCCTTGGCCTCACGCAGCAGCTCTTGCTGTCGTCGCATAAAGCTGTCATCCGTGCGTTGTTCCTTGTTCCCAAGGAGAGCGCGAGCATGTCCTTCTGAGATTTCACCTGCATCCAGTGCCTGTTGAACGGGCGTGGACAAACCTAGAAGACGGAGGGAGTTTGCGATAGCGGAGCGACTCTTACCAATTTTCGCTGCAAGAACATCCTGTGTCCATGCATACGTATCTAGCAATTTCTGGTAGGCAACTGCAGCTTCAAGTGGTTTGAGGTCTTCCCGCAGTAGGTTTTCAATCAACGCAACGGTGAGGGCTTCCTCATCCGAATACGGCTTGATAACCACCGGAACACGCAGCATCCCGATTGAACAGGCCGCTCTAAATCGACGTTCGCCGGCAACAATCTCAAATGTCCCATTACCAATAGGTCGAACGAGAATCGGTTGGACGATTCCGGTCGACTTAATCGATGTAGCCAGCTCTGCGAGTGCATCCGAGTCGAAGAATGTCCGTGGTTGGTTTGGGTTCGGTTGTATCTGGGTGATGCTTAGTTCACGTTGTGGCTCGCTTCGAAGAAGACCATCAAGATCCGGGGCGTTTCCGCCACCAGGCAGTAGCGCGTCCAGTCCGCGACCCAACCCCTTCTTCTGTGTCGATGATGGCATCCCGTCCTTCAGCATGGGTCAACAACTCCTTGGCGATTTCTGTGTAGGCGACCGCTCCTTTGGAGCGAGGATCATATACGGTGATTGGCTGTCCATAGCTTGGCGCTTCGGATAGCTTTATGTTTCTAGGTACGACAGTATTTGAGACTTTGTCACCAAAAAAACTACGTACTTCGCTGAGAATCTGATTTGCGTGGTTGGTCCTGCCATCGAACATCGTTAGGATCACCCGAGCGATGGATAGATCAGGGTTGATACTACTGCGAATGCGCTTCAGGATTTCCAAAAGCTGCGATATACCTTCCAAGGCAAAATACTCACACTGCATCGGGATAATGACTTCATCCGCTGCCGCAAGGACATTGATTGTCAGCAAACCAAGGGATGGTGGTGCATCGATGATGATGTAGTCATACCGGTGGCTGACGCTGTCGAGTGCCTTACGGAGAATCCGTTCTCTGTCAGGGAGCTCATAGAGTGCTAAATCGGCGGATGCAAGATCAATCGTCGCTGGAATGAGGTCTAGGTTCCCAATAGCCGTCGGGATAATGGCATCAAGCGCCGTCGCATCCCCCGTGAGGACCCGGTACGTGTCTGGTTCGCCGACACGCCTCACAACGCCTACTCCACTTGTTGCATTTCCCTGTGGATCTGTATCCACAAGGAGAACACGCCGATGGATAGCAAGCGCGGCCGCAAGACTGATCGCAGTTGTGGTCTTGCCAACGCCACCTTTTTGATTGACCACTGCCCAATGTCTTGCCATTTTTGTCCTCTAAGTAGGTATCAGTGTACCGTTGAGGGATGAGTTGGAATGTGCAATTGTTTCACGTGAAACAATTGCAGGATTGGGTCAGTACTTTGGGCCGCTGTCAGAGCTCAGAATTGTTTCACGTGAAACAATTCGTCACGATGTGCCAACGGTGGAAATGACCAAAGATTCCTTTTGCTCTATACGAACTGGCTTTGGAAACGCAATCTGAGTGCTTTCACTTCCATCGACTGTGTGGGCCAAATTGGTTGATAAGCCTGACTTGCCCATAAGCAGGGCCAATGCAGATGCTGTTTTTGTGTCCGTACGCCAGGTTCGCACAGCGTTTACATTTAGAACACCAGATACAACGGAAATGCGGATTCGATTCGCTTCAATATCCTTACGGGATGTCAACGTGGCTGCAACGGTAGATGTCAACAAAGGGCAGCGGACGCCAAATGGTGAGGATGCGTTCGCATCCAATGCCAGGCAACCCGATAGGGAAAGCCCGGATGGAATCGCATAAAGCAACGCTAGCCACTCACTGGATGTCAACTGGTTGTTCTGACGTTCCTCCGATGGTTGGGCTAGGAAAGCGGCTCCTGATGCAAGCCCAAAGTCTCCTCTTGCTGCAAACATCGCCGCCGCAAGTCCAGGGGTTACAACCAAGCTTCCCGCTCTGATCTCTCTCGTGAAGCCGGATGTCTGATCTGTTGTAGGATGAGGAGTGCGTGTTATCGCATAGGCTAGCGCATGCGTAAGGGCTGTGTTACCGATGGGGCTCCTCGCAATTTGAGTGGCAATCGCTTCGGATTCACCCTTGGATACCGGATGGTTTGCAATCAGCCACTTTAACGCTAACCCAACTTCCGGGAGCCAGGGTGGATTCTGTACATCCAGTGACTTTGACAAAATCGCGATGCTATTTGGCACACCGGATAACAAAACAGAGCGAGACTTTGTAATTATCTCCGCAGTCGGGTCAGATCCATGCACTGGGTAGCCAAGAAGCACATTGATCCAAGC
>CAIYBQ010000360.1 GCA_903924445.1 uncultured Armatimonadota bacterium
ATCGGAAGGCGTGTCCCCTACCTTCGCCACGGTTTGGACATCCGTGATGCCTGTGCGGGCCATCGCTTCAAGCACCAAGTCCTTTTGCGGACGTCCGTGTGCGACTTCATCACTGGCAACGGTTGCATCGAGGAGCTCTGCCCAACCGAGACGCTCGACGATAGCATCTACGATGGAGCGTGCAAACCCGGTGTCGAGCGCAACCTTGATTCCTGCCGAACGCAGTGCAGAAAACACAGCCTCCGCTCCATCGATTGCTGCGACATCCGGACTGGTTCTGTAATGATCAACCATCGCGTTTTCAAAGTCGACATAGACTTTTGCAACCGCAATCCCCTCATGCCCGCGGATCAACCGGCGAATGGCATCGGGTTTTGGGAGGCCCATCACTTCGTTTACATCATCAAAGGTGACATTAACTCCGTAGCCAGCCAGCGCCGTTCGAAGGGCACGGTTGACAACCCCTTCACCATCCTGAACCGTGGTTCCCGCCATGTCGAATACAACCAGCTTACATGCCATTATTTCAGCCCCTGAAGAACATTGCGTACATTCTCATCACCGACGCCCATTGACAGCGTCATCCCTGCACCGCCAAAACCATTTACGACCGTCACATTGGAAACAGGCGTCTCCACCAACCATGGACCATTTGGATTTTTTAAATATACGCCCGTCCAGCGCTCGGCAATTACCTTTGTTGGCACCGTGAAGAATGTAGCAAGGTAATCGAGGATTAGGTCATCCACTTTCGTCTCAGAGAATGGCATCACCTGATCACCGTATTCGTGCGAATCCCCGATAGTCAGCGCAGTTGTTTTTGCCTGCGATAGGAGAACATGGATGCCATTTGCGAGCTGTTCAGGCCACTCCTGCGCGTAGCGCGCCTTCAATGCTGGCAGCGTTGGACAGGTCGAAAAGCTCTCATAATGCGTCAGCGTCAAGCCGGCAGCAAGCATCGGACCGAGTTCGAATCCCGGAAGCGCCTCGGTACGCATCATTTGCAGCTTACATGGCACAAGTCCAGCAGCATCAAGAACGCCAGGAAACAAATTCCGGATGTCATGTCCAGAACAGACAAATGTGTGGCGTGCTTTCAGTGTTTCACCGGATGCGAGGGTGATGGTCCCATCATCTGAAATGCCGACAGCCGTCTGCCCAAACATCAGCGTAACGCCATGTGCGTTTGCTAAATGTCCAGGAATTTCCCTGATGACGACACGAGGGTCAACCTGTAGCTCGGATGCGCTATACAGTCCACCGCGCAGTCCTGTTTGAACCAGACAGGGCGACATTTTTAGACATTCAGCCCCATCCACCCACTTCACGATTTCATCATCGACGTCCGCGAGGTATTCGTGGACAACCTCCGCTTCGTCATCGTGGTAACAGACGTGTAAGGAACCCGTCTCCCGGTGCCAGATACCGCTTTCCTTTAGGAGACCATGCCAGATGTCCCGGCTCTTTGTAGCGATATCACGGCGGTAGCCGACGGGCTGCCCAACGGGCCAGAGCATCCCAAAATTGCGAATGGATGCCCCTTGCGCGTAGACATTTCGTTCGATGATG
>CAIYBQ010000361.1 GCA_903924445.1 uncultured Armatimonadota bacterium
TATGGTCGGCTACTGTGATGCTTGCCTACGCTTATTCAGCCAAAGGGATTTGAACAAGCGTAAACAGCCCGGCGATGAAGACGGAGAGACGTGTGCATTGGGGGATTTTGTGGAATCTGTTCAGAGGACCTTAGATGGTGTCTCTACAGTGTTGCCCCACATTAGCGCTAGGATGGAAATAGATGGTCATGACGGACATCAAAATTTTTGGAACACATGATGGTGACACGCTTGGGCAGATTACCCGATGTGCACAAGACGAGTCAGTAGTTGGTGCGGTTCTTTGCGGGGATGGTCACCGTGGCTACAACATGCCTATCGGAGGAGTTATCGCATACCAAGGCAGGATCAGCCCAGCTGGCGTTGGCTTCGATATCGCCTGTGGGAACAAGGCAGTTCTTACAAACCTGATGTGGAATGACATCCGCAAAGACTTCCCACGGCTTATGGACACCATCTACAAGTCGCTTAGCTTTGGGATTGGTCGTGTCAATACAACCGACGATGTTGACGATGCCCTCTTTGATGCTGCTGCTTGGAATGACGTCGATGTGTTGTCAACTGCGGGCCTCCGTGACAAGGCACGACGTCAGCTTGGAACAGTTGGATCAGGCAACCATTATGTGGATGTTTTCAGGGATGAAGCTGACAGGATTTGGATTGGGGTTCATTTCGGTTCGCGTGGTCTAGGGCATACGATAGCCAGTCATTACATTCGTGTCGCGGGCGGGGAACCGGATGGCAATATGGATTCTCCTCCAGCGCTTCTTGATGCAGATTCTGAGCATGGACAACATTATCTTGCAGCTATGGAGCTAGCTGGTCGCTACGCGTATGCTGGACGGGACTGGGTCTGTGCAAAAGTAGCATCTATTCTTGGCGCACAAATTCTCGATGAAGTCCACAACCACCACAACTTTGCTTGGAAGGAAAGCGTGATGGGCTCGGATGCCTGGGTGGTGCGGAAAGGTGCAACACCGGCATTCCCAGGACAACGTGGATTTGTCGGGGGCTCGATGGGAGACATTTCGGTCATTCTTGAGGGAACCGCGGGTCAGGTGTCACGTGATGCTCTCTTCTCAACCATCCATGGTGCAGGAAGAGTCATGAGTCGTACACAGGCCGCAGGAAAAATGATCTATAAGGGTCCGAACAAAGGCCAGCGAATTGGCGGGCAGGTTTCGTGGGAAATGGTAAGGAAGTGGATTGGCGATCAGGGTGTCGAGCTACGCGGCGGAGGTACAGATGAATCGCCACATTGCTACAAGCGCCTCCCAGATGTCCTTGCATGCCACGCTGGGACTATTCGAGTTATCCACACACTGAGGCCGCTGGGAGTCTGTATGGCTGGAGATGATGTTTTCGACCCTTACAAGGACTGAGCATCATTCATCAAACAAAGCAGGTTGTATGTTGGGAGCATCAGCATCGGTTCGCATCCAATAGCCATCTCCAGTAGAGCGAACCACCCCTTCGCTGCGAAGGTGCTGCATCTGCCAGCTGAGGCGGTATTGCCAGCGTGAAACGCCGGGGTGTCCTGATTGCGAAAGCTCATCCTGAGGCCGAAGGCTGTCCTGCGCGATGGCATATACGCGTTGATAAATGGTGCTCCAGTGAAGCGGAATGGTAGTTGTCAACATCACGTGGCGTAATGCCTCTTCTGTTGAAGAAGCAAGGTTGATCGTCGAGACCAGTTCACTCGATGTAAACATCGGAACGCGTGTCAGCGTGGAGGTTGTGTTGGATGTCAGATCATCTGGATTGAGGATGGAATCCAGAGTGTGAATGACTTCACGCAACCTTTTTTGCTCAGCAGATGGGCAGTCTTGTACAGCTGTCAAGTCTGCAAGTTCAGCGGTGAGAACCGAGATGCGTTCTACTAATTCCACCATCCGGCTGGTATCGATCCCCATATTCGAATAGTACATCCAGATACCCGATTCTCGTCAAATCAGCTGTACCCATCCGCGACGTAGATACCTCATGTGGTACTGTTGAGCCATATCGCAAGGGCGTCACTGGCCCATGCGTACATGACCATAGACTTTCTGGCGATCAGGAGGTTTATCAATGGCTCATAGCAAAGAGGCTGCCAAGGAACAGAACCGTGACGTGCGGGCTGTGATGGCGCGGCATAGTTTAGATTTCGGCCAGGTTAGCGTGACGGTTACGCACGGTGTCGTCTATCTTTATGGACGTGTGCGGACGCTGCGCGGATACGAATCCCAATACCGTGAAATCCGTGAGGCATTTTTGAAGGCCTTACGTGCAAAGACCGGCATTCGCGAAGTCGTTGAGCAATGGCAGGTCATCGAGTAAATCGCATCGCCGGTTGCCATCACGCCCCAAAGGTTGGGAATCGGCAAGTTATCCACATCGCTACCGTTGCATAGACTCAAATCGCAGCCGCTGCTGAGTCTATGCTGATAAGTGTTTTGTGATGAGCTGTAAACGACGACCAGCATGTCCAGCTGACTCGCAGGTACAAGTAATCTATGGTTGGGCTAATCACGGTTTCCCGAGATCCAGCGGATACCGCCAAGCCACGCAACGTAGTTACAATGTCTGGCAGCCGCACTGACTTCGATTACGATAATCTGCGTCTATGCCTCACCCAAGCATTGCCAGCCGACGGTTACTGATTGAACACAGCTACAGGCTGGTTTCAGATCGAGCGACAATCATCGCGCATCTGATTGCCTATTGGAAATCGAGGGGCTTCAATCTATCTGAAGACTCTGATGGAAGCCTTTGCGGCACCCGAGGCAGTTACATTGCAAACTTCACATCATTCGACAGCACAAAGCTGATTTCTTCGATTTCGCTCCAGTGTGCGGATGATGGCGAAGTAAATACGACGATGGTTGTCGATCTCAGCGGTCAAATTCTAACATCGTGGAATCAGCTGGATCTCGAGCTTGAGCAAGTGCTCTGTCAGCGTGCGTTTACAGGCTTACCGGAACCGGCAGCGCTGCGGCAATACCAAAAATCGCACGCATTGGCAAATATAATGTGGGTATTGACGCTTGGCCTCATCACGAATGTGATGCCAGCTGCGTGGCGGACATTACTGGACGATGTCAATCCATCCACCAACAGTCCCGTGCTTCGTTTCCTGGATCCGGGAACGTACTAACTTTCCTGAGCAATGGCCGCCTTTAGGAACGCGATACTGCGCTCCAATGCGGTTTGTTTTTGTTCGACACTCTCTCCGCTGACGCTGCATTCGTAGGCTAAGTAGCCATCGTAGCCAGTATCGCGCAATGCCTTTATGATTCCTGCAAAATCGATGTCACCCGTCCCCGGCTCGAAGCGTGTGTTGTCCGCGACATGAACATGTTTGATTATGTCTGCAGCATTCAGGATGCTCTTTGGGGAGTTTGTTTCCTCGATGTGCATATGGAAGGTGTCAGCAAGCAAGGCGACGCCTGGGGGTGTCCCGGCACGTTCGATGGCCGCTATTCCATCGGTGAGTTTACGCAAATAATGCTGCTCGTAGCGGTTCAACGGCTCAAGAAGAACCAAGGTGTTATGTGCGGCTGCGATGGGTCCGAGTTCGTGGAGCATCGCCGTCATGAGACCATGTTCAAGCTCAAGTGCACTCGCAAACGGCGTGAGATCCGGCACGCGCGCCGGGCCGAAGATTGGTGGAATGACCTGCCCCACTGCGCCAAGTTCACCGCAAAGCTTGAGGATTGCCACACTGCCATCCAGGCTTTTCCTGCGCTTGATCGGATCCGGATCAAGAAAGTCAAAGCTGCCTGCACCTGATGCATCACAGTTTCCACAAATGGATGTAACAGGCAAGATGTTCTGACAGATGTCCGCATCCCGGCGGAGCAGTTCAATGCCTCCCCACGCGCCAAGCTCGATGCCATCCACGCCAGCATCACGAGCCCACATCACCTTTTCCTGCGTAGAACCTCCGGGAATTAAACCGAGCTGAAGCACGATTTTCACTTGCGAACCTCCACCATTCTTGCTGCAAGGGCTGTCTGACCAGCTGCATCTAACACGTCAGCAATCGCTTCTGCATCCCGTTGCGACCGGTTCTGGGACAGCTTTTCAACGCACTCAACATCGTCAATCTGCATCCTGAAACCGACGATTCCACGTAAGAGATTTTGCTGGTTTACGGTATCCAGCGCGTGCCAAACGGGAAGATACAGCGGCTCAAACTGAGTAATGAGTGTGTCCATGATCGTATGAAGTTCATCGGGGTTTTCATCAAAGTGAACGGGAACTGGATGCCCTTTCAGGTGAACCGCGATGTAGTTCCATGTTGGGACTTGGATTGCATCCTGATACGTCAGTGGCGACACGTAGGCATTTGGCCCGGTGAACACAAGACAGGATTGAGTCGCATCCGGAACCCAGGATTTCCAAATTGGATTTTCACGCGAGACATGGCCAATTGCGATGCGACCAATCTCGCACTCCGTAATGACGATTGGGATATGGCAAACACAGGGCGCTTTGTCAAGCTGCGAAACGACTGTTGCGAACGGATTGGCAACCACATCCGGCAGCCAGTCGCGGTCGGCACGCAGTTTAAACTTCCTCGGGATGTACATCAGACGGTATTTTACAACCTCACCTTTAAATCCATTGAAAATGCGGACCATTTGAGTCGGTAGAATGTAGGTATGGGTGACTGGGATGTGATTGTCGTAGGCGGTGGGCATGCGGGTGTAGAAGCCGCGCACGCAGCTGCCCGCATCGGTGTACGTGTTGCTCTCGTTACAACATCCCGTGCTTCGATCGCTACGCTTCCCTGCAACTGTTCGATTGGTGGCCCTGCGAAGGGGCATCTAGTCCGCGAAATCGATGCCCTTGGTGGGCTCATGGCTGAGGTAACGGATGCATCCCTGACGCATATCCGGATGCTCAACACGGGTAAATGTCCTGCTGTGCATGCGCTGCGTGCGCAGGTTGACATCGATGTGTATCCAAAGCTGATGGCAACGCTGGTTGATGAGCATCCCCTGATAACCATCATCGAAGGCATGGTCTCGCGCATTTTGACGGAATCGCGCCCAGATGCAACGCTTGAGATATCTGGTGTGGAGCTTACGGATGGCGCGAAACTTAGTGCCAGCAAGGTAGTCATCACGACCGGGACATTTTTGCGTGGCGTCTGCCATCGTGGGCAGAACAGCTGGTCTGGTGGCCGAGCGGATCAACCCGCCGCGGGAGCATTGTCGACATCCCTTGCAGAACTTGGCTTCCCGCTTTTACGCCTAAAGACGGGTACGACGCCGCGTATACGGTTTAGCAGCATCAACCTTGACCTGACGGAAGAACA
>CAIYBQ010000362.1 GCA_903924445.1 uncultured Armatimonadota bacterium
GATCAAAAAGTACGAGCTGATTCGCGAGCACAAGGGTGGAGCGGGCGCTGCACATATGACATGGGACAGGACCTGTACGGCCTGCGGAGTGATGGTAAACGGGACGACCGTGAATGCTGTCACCGATGGCTTGGTTTTGGCAACATGTGAGCACTGCAGCCGGATTCTCCTTCCGGGATAGGTGGCGGTGATGATTCCTGCGCAGGTGGATGTCCTGATTGTCGGGGCGGGCTTTGGTGGCTCGCTCCTCGCGCAAATTCTGGCGAAATCCGGAAAGCAAGTGGCCCTCGTCGAGCGTGGTTCGCATCCACGCTTCGCGATGGGCGAAAGCACATCCCCGCTGACCAACCTGCTGCTTGAGCAGTTTGCGCAAGCGTATGACCTGCCGCATCTGAACCACCTCGCGACATGGGGAGCTTGGAAGGCCAATATTCCTAATGTCGGGGTCGGTCTAAAGCGTGGCTTTACGTATTATGGTCACCCTGCGGATGGAAGCGTAGCGGGTGTTCGAGGGCCGCTCGCCGTCGCGGCAAGCCCCGGAAACAGCTGCGCGGATACACATTGGCTCCGCTCCGATGTCGACGCCTGGCTATGTAAACAAGCGATCGAACTTGGTGTTCACTACGCTGAGCGGACATCTGTCATTGATGCCACCCCTTGTGAAAATGGGCGCTGGCGCGTCGTCGTCCGATATGAGAATGGCGATGAAGCGACCATTAATGCCGGATTTCTCGTAGATGCCGGTGGACGGACAGCGGCCCTTGCAGATTATGTCGGTGCAAAGGCCACGGCTTTTTCTGAGTATCCAGATACGGTCGCGTTGTATTCCCACTTTGAAAATGTGGCATTGGCAGCCGATGTCCCAGAGCTTGGCGCGCCAGAGAACGCACCCTACCCTGTGGATTGGTCGGCATTGCACCATGTTTTCCCGGGTGGGTGGATGTGGATGCTTCGCTTCGATGACCACCGTGTGAGTGCGGGCGTATCGGTTGAGCGCTGGCTCTCCGATGAAGTAAGCCTGTTGGAAGATGGCGGCTGGGAGCGGTTACTTGCCCGGATGCCGGCTGTGCAAAAGCAGTTTGCCGGGGCGACACGTGTCCTTCCGTGGATGCAGGCGGACCCGCTGCCCGTTCGGCTTGACCGCGTTGCCGGTGTGAACGATACAGCTCCGTGGGCATTTCTGCCAAGTGCAGCGGCATTTATTGATCCGTTGTACTCAACGGGTTTCTCGCTGACATTGTTGGGGATTGAGCGTTTGGCTCCCCTGATACTGAACGGGACCAGCTCTGAAAGTGACCTTGCGGTGTATGAAGCAGCCGTGCAGCGCGATATCAGCTGTGTCGCACGCTATATCAGCGCAAACTTTGTTGCGTTTTCGGATTTTGAGCGCTTCACGGATGTCTCCATGTTTTACTTTGCTGCGGCATCCTGGTCAGAAATTTGCCGGCGTATCGGCAAGCGTGCGCTGGCCCCGGGGATGCTTCTCTCTGGAGACGATGCCTTCTGGCAGGGTTTTGATGCGTATCTCGCGGGAGAGTGTACGGCGGCCGATGCGATTGCACCGTGGAATATCGCGGGGCTTGCGGATAGATCAAAGTCCGGGATGTACCCGGCCAACCTCGCGGATGTGATTGCTGCAGCAGAGAAGCTGGGGCTATCGCAGGCTGAAATGGAAGTGATTATAAATGATGCCGACTGGGCGCGCTGCGACTAGGACAGCAGGCCGCGGCGGCGGTATTCCATAGGTGAAATGCCGACACGTGCCCGGAAGGTCCGGCTGAAATATGCGTGGCTGGCAAATCCCGTGCGTAGCGCAACTTCGCTGACGGTCAGACTTGCATTCGTGAGGAGAGACTCTGCGGCGCGAATACGGGCCTGCAGGAGATCCTCAATGGCCGAGACGCCGTAGAAGCGCAGATAAAGCTCTGAGAACCGGCTGACGCCGAGGTGGACTTCCCGGGCAAGGTTCGCAATGTCCCACGGGTGGTCAAGATTTGCTAACATTCGCTGGCGTAAGCGATCAAAGGCCGGTCGGTGCACCGCTTCTGCAGCGGACCAAGGGGTATCCGGCATATTGCAGGCTGCCACCGTGCGAACAAGGAGTGAGAGGACCGCAATGGACGCGAGTGACTTCCCCATGTCATCCTTGCGGGCGAGGTCACGGGCGATCGTTTCGAAGTGTGGGCTAACGTACGATGTTTCAATAGGTAGAAATGGCTCACCGATCGGGTGTCCCATGATTCTGCAAACATCCTCGATATCTGAACCCACGATGTGGAGCCAGTCATTGCACCAGGATCCGGACACGGATGTGTACCAGTGCGGTGTGCCAGGTGGAATGAGAATTACTGTACCGGGCTGGACGGTAAACGCAGTGTTACCGATACGAAGCTGCATGTGATCGTGGAGGCGGACCCAAATCGTTTCGTGAAAGCCATTTGGTCGGTCAACCGCAAAACCATCCGATTCGCGTCTACGCGCACCGAAGGCTCTGACTTCAATCTGTGGGACTAGTTCACTAATGCTCATCGTAGGATTCTGCAATGATTTCGTTACAGCATACAATACAAATCGCACCGCTGCGGAATAATATGCAAAACGTATCAGGTTGCACACTGCTTTGCAATCACCACCGGGAGCATCCATGTTTCGACGAACCGCATTACTCGCATCCGCCATCAGCCTCAGCC
>CAIYBQ010000363.1 GCA_903924445.1 uncultured Armatimonadota bacterium
CAGCGAAGTGGTTTTGACCAAGGGCGGCGAGACCAGCCCGCTGCTTGGCTAGTCACAGCGAGTAGCAGTTACGAGGAAGCCTCTCTGGGACACAATCTGGGGAGGTTTTTTTATTTCTCTAAGGAGAAACGCAGACTCACAGCGAAGTGGTTTTGACCAAGGGCGGCGAGACCAGCCCGCTGCTTGGCTAGTCACAGCGAGTAGCAGTTACGAGGAAGCCTCTCTGGGACACAATCTGGGGAGGGTTTTTTATTTCTATTCAGTTCCAGATTCTAAGTAAAACGCGCAGGCGCTAGTACGAACGAACCTCTCTGGTAAACACATCCCATGGACGTTTACTTTTCTTTCCTCACGAATGATCATGCCACCCACAACCTGTTGCGGCAAAATCGGAACCAAGTGCGTATCGCATCTGTTGGAGATGCTATGAAACACGCAATTGTCTTCGGATATGGACCTGGAACCGGCGCAGCACTTACAGCAAAGCTCACTGCCGCAGGCTACACAGTTACGGCTATCTCACGGAGCGAGCCAGCTGAGCTCCCAAGTGGCGCGACTTGGCTTGGCGCGGATGTCCGCCGGCCAGTGGAAGTGCACATGGCGGTGGATGCAGCGATCAGCGAGCATGGTGCCCCACTTAAAGTCTTCTTCAATCCGGTAGCCGTCCGGCAGGCACGCGGGCTTGACATCGATGCGGGTGACATCATGGATGACCTTGCAACATCGGTGGCCGGTGCGGTGAATGTTATTCAGGCAGTCGTCCCACACATGCGAAACATCCCGGAAACATCCATTGTGTTCACCGGCGGAATTCTTTCGGATAATCCACACCCGATGTTCACCAGTGTTGGCGTCTCGAAGGCCGCACTGAAGAACTTGGTGCTCGCATTTGCAAAAGAGCTCAAGGCAACGGGCATCGATATTCAGCTCATTACCGTGGGCGGATTCATTAAGCCTGGGACGCTTCTCTCACCGGATGCGGTTGCGGGGCGCCTCTTTGATGCCGCACATACCAAGTCACAACAGCCAGAAACATTGTTTGATGGTCACTAGGCCCAAATAGCAAAAAGCCCCTCCAGAAACCGGGAGGGGCTTTTCAACTTTTCGCTAGTTAGCGACCGCGTCCACCACGTCCGCCGCCACCACCGTAGCTGTCGCCGTAGCCGCCACCGTAGCCGCCGCCGTAGCTGGAGCCACCACCGGAGGAGCGTCCACCGCCACCGCCGCCGTAGCCACCGCCGCCACCGGAGGAGCGTCCACCGCCACCACCGCCGTAGCCGCCGCCGCTACCACCACCGTAGCCACCGCCGCCACCGGAACGGCCACCGCCGCCACCGCTGGAACGTCCGCCACCGCCGCCACCGGACTCACGCTCACGTGCTTCGTTGACGGTGAGGGTGCGTCCGCCGAATGCAGCACCGTTCAGTGCAGCGATTGCAGCTTGTGCTTCTTCTGGGTTGGACATTTCGACAAAGCCGAAGCCACGGGACTGACCGGTGAAACGATCTTCCATGACTGCCGCATCGGTCACGTCGCCGTGGTTACCGAAGAGCTCACGAAGTTCATCCGAATTGGTGCGGAAAGGAAGTCCGCCAACATAAATACGCATCTACTAACTCCCACTGCGCAAATCGCAGGGCCAAGCAAACTGTTGCCCTCCCTCGCGCAATGCGCGGCCAATCCGCGCGATAGGTGCCTGCTACCGCATCCGTAGAGCAAAAACTGAACAACCGTACGTGGATCGGAATCAACACTGATTCACATTCCAACCGAACTGTACATCTGCCAACCGATCATAAACACTCGGGGAGAGGGCGTTCCCCCGACCTAGCACATCGGCACTCTATCCTGCTATGCAAAATTATGCAAACTAGTAAAAATAATGGGTTGTCATTTTTTTTGTTTTATGTTAGCGGATATCACGGGAATCGCTGAATACACAACACCCAATCTTTCACTGCACCTAAAACCCAGAGGAGTGATTTGAGCAGGTGACGCGGCATTGCTTAAAGAAAAACCACCCTCCAAGAAAACCCGGAGAGTGGTTACGTTCACATTCATCACCTACGAAGGTGAAGAACGACTACGACTTAGGAACTGGGCGGCCCATGCTCTTGTAAGCATCCTCGATCGCCTTGATGTCAGCTGCTGCTGCCTTGTTCGTAGCATCGACCTTGACTGCCTTGCGCAGCGTAGCCAATGCCTGTGGGTAGCGCAGACGTGGTGGAACCGACTGGTCCATCATCTGTGCATGACCAAGCTCAGCAAGTGCCTTGCCAGCCGCTGCTGCCAACTTCTTATCCTTAGGTGCCTTTGCAGCTGCTGCTTCAGCCTTCGCTGCCGCCGCCTTCAGTGCATCAATCGATGGGCCAGCCGGAGCTTCAGGCTTTGCTTCGCCACCGCCAACAGGTGCAGTCATCGACTTTGGCTTGGAATCAGCATCAGGGCCGACCTCTACGCCAGCCTTCTTTGCTTCTGCTGCATCATCAAAGCCAGCAAATGCAAGGTTGTTTGCCTTGTAGAAGTTGCCACGGTAGTTGCGCTGAGGTGGTTGCGTATGGCAGTAGGTACACTTCACGCCTTCCTTTTCAGCAAATGGTGGCTTCGCGTTGGCGGTGCCTGCGAGCAGACCAAGCGCGGTCACTGCGAACAATGCACGAGTTGTCATTGACATCTTCTGGACTCCCTTTGACTGCACGCCGGCAGCCTTTGAAACCGGATTTGTACGCCAGAGGATTTCAATAGACGAAACATCCCCCGGACACGCCGCAATTATACTGGTGCGACCCCCATTCCACGCAACCCTATTTCATACGTTACGCTGGCAGCTGCCTAGGCATCCAAGACAGCATCAAGATGGAACATCCGGTCGGGACCTGAAAGCACAACCAGATCATCCGGAATAAATAGCTTTGTCGGGCACAAACATGCCGCTTCGACGCTTGCCAACATGTCGCGAACCATATCCACCGCGGATGGATCTGCAAAGGGATTGGATTCATTCTCACGGAGAAAGCGATGCAGGCGTACACGCAACATACGTGTCGCATCACTGCGCTCTTCCTCGCGGATATGCTCATCATCCGAAAGAGCAAACAGAAACTCAATTACCGGATCAACAGACATCGGTTGCATCCTACCCGCATTTTCGTCAGGGTGGAAGACAACCCAGTATTCTTACTTGGGTCTGATTTCTTGCAAATTGGCAAAAAATCTACCATTCATCTAGAGTCGCTAAGGCACCAGATCTTGGTCACTGTCATCACCCGATGCACCCTGCACACCACGGGCAGCATCCAGAATTTTGGAAACCACAGCCGCGATATCGCCCTCATCCACCGCCCAAGCTGGAGGCGCCAGGCGCAAAATATCCGGTGGCCGATGATCAGGAACAACACCCATGCCGCGTAAGGCCTTTGACATCCGGCCAGCACCCGCGTGCGCAAGCGCAATATGCCCACCACGCTGCGCCGGATCAGCCGGCGTAACAACCTGCCAGCCGCCAGCGCTTGCTGTCTCCACAAGCCTTGCACGCAGCTCGGATGTCACAACTGCACACGCCGCCTCAACCGCAGCAAACCCCACGGCTTCAAATGGTTGTAACGCCCCCGAGAGCGCCGCCAAGCTGAAAATATGCGGCGTCCCAAGCTGGTAGCGCGCCGCACCCGGCGCTGGCACATACACACCCGCTGGATCGAAGATCCGATGCTGATCAACACCAAACCACCCACGGAGCGCTGGCAACATTTCCAAATGTCTCGGATGTACATACATACCGGCAACCGCCCCCGGCCCCGCATTCATCCACTTGTAGTGACACCAAACCATCGCATCAATGACATCCACACCGAGGTCTGCTACAACCCCGATGGCATGCGCGGCATCCCAGATCACACGGCAGTCACACGCAATCGCCGCCGCCTGAATCGCACGCATATCGAAGCGCTGCCCCGTCGTATAAACCACCACTGGAAGCACCGCGGTACCGCCATGAGGAAGCGCTGCGATCACAGCTTCCGTCTGGTAAAGCCGATCAGATTTTGGCTCAATAGAGTGGATGTCAGTAACGCTCATCCCGGTGATTTCTGCGATGCTCTCCACCACGATGCGGTCGCTCATGAAGGCTTGGGCATCGATGGCAAGGCCCGTCCCCGGACGATGAAGCGTCAGAAGGAGGTTTAGCAAATTCGATGTAATCGAGCCCGCGACCGCAACCGTTCCGCTTTCGGCTCCAAGCAACACCTCGAGACGCGCGGCGAGCTTGCGAGGCAGGTGTAGCCAACCATCCGGGCCATCCGTCCAGCCCCCAATCCCCTGCTGCTCCCAGCGCACCAGCTCGGCATCGACCGCCGCGCTAACCGCAGGGCTGTACGGCCCAAGCGAGTTGCCATCCCAGTAATGCAAGCCATCCATCACCGGGAATCCCGCACCACGCAATGTATCCACCGCTGCCCAGGTTGCCATCAGCTTTCGACTCCATCCGGTGTAACCCGCCACACCTTGGCATCCGCGACCAGACTCTGCGGAAGTGAGCTCAAGTCCGTCGTCGTGATAAATGTCTGCGCACCCGTGCGTGAGCGCGAAAAAATACGACTGCGGCGCAAAACATCGAGGTCGGAGAGGACATCATCGAGGAGCACAATCGGGCTCTCGCCCACCCACTCTTCGAGCAGCTCCTCCTCCGCGAGGCGCAGTGCGAGCGCCACCGTACGCTGCTGTCCTTGTGAGCCAAATGTCCGGACATCCACAACTTCCCCACCCGGGGTTGTCATTTGCAAATCGATGTCATCCCGTTGCGGACCGCTCAGGCTCGTCCCGCGGGCGATTTCACCACTGCGAATGCGCTCAAACTGCGCGGTGAGCGCGGCGGTGATGCCATCCGGGGATGCATCCTCAAATGCCACGCACGGCGCGTACTTTACAATCAGACGCTCCCGGTCTCCCGCCAGGCTTTGGTGTATCTGGCTGGCCCTCGGAGCCAGTCCACCAAGAAAGGCCGCCCGCCGCGACATCACCTTCCCGCCAAAATCACACAGCTGCTGCGTCCAGACATCCAGCGTCTCCGTCCCCGCATCCCCGTGGCGGATACTCCTAAGCAGCTCATTCCGCTGATTCAGAATTCGGCGATAGGCACCAAGCGTGATTGCATAGCGCGGGCTTGCCTGCGCAAGCTCGTAGTCAAGAAAGCGTCGACGTTCATCAGGCTCACCCTGCACAATCGCAAGGTCGGTGCTGGAAAATAGAACCGTGTTCAGATGCCCAAGCAGCTCAGCGACGCGCTGCGAACGCTGGCCATCGATGATCGCGCTTTTCCGCTCCCCGCCCGTCCCTTCGGAACCCGGCCGCGCAAAAACCAAGTCGAGTGAGCGTGAACGCCCGATGGCATCCCGGTGCACATCCGCGCCGATACGCGCAAGCGGCTGGCCGAAGCGGATAAGGTCGATGTCTTTGTGCGAGCGATGGCTTTTACTCGTCGCGAGTGTGTAAAGCGCTTCTAGGAGAGCCGTTTTGCCATGGCCA